>NZ_JBDOQR010000020.1:0-70199 GCF_039839315.1 Phaeobacter sp. CAU 1743
GCCCGATCCGCCCAGCTCCAGGCGTTTGCGCGACCGCAGACGCCGCTCGGCGCGAAAAACGCTTGTCCAGCGGGCAAAATCAGGCGATCTTGACGTCAGACGGCAGGCCACTTGGGGAATGTCGGTTTCAATGGCATGAGCTTGAGCTTGAAACCGATAAAGGAAAGGTTGCCCTTGAACGGGAGCCTGCTGAGTGAAGATTTTGAGCTGAAAATCGGTAGTGTAAGCTGGGGCCCAGTGTCTTGCAGTTGAGCGGAAGAGCCCGCATCGGGGCAGGGTATCCCCGCACCGATGCGGGCCGGTGCAAGCATCCTACGTCGACACTCGGCCGTGGAAATGCGGGCATTGGCCCAACAGGGAGAATGCGCCCCTCTGGTCTCCAGCGCCTGGCCTATGCCAACTGGCGCACAGCCCGCCCGGCCCATTCCGGGGGCGGGGACAGGACGGCATCCAAAAGGCTGTTATAGATCGCCTCGGGGAAGGCCGTGGCACGTTGCTGGCGCGTATCGTAGTGCAGCAGCATGCATTCAAACGTCGCGCATTCCTGATCGGCCGACCACATTGTGTGCCCGATCTGCAAACGTTTGCTGTCCACGCCCAGGATCGCGGCCTCGATTGACAGGGTTGCCGGAGCGCGCACTTCCCCCACGTACCGCAGGTGCGTCTCAAGCGTATATAGCGCGCAGCCCGTTTCCTCGAAATATGCGGTACCGATCCCGAAACGGTCTTGCAGTTTCCATGTCGCATTGCTGAACGGGACCAGATAGTAGGCTTCGTTCAGGTGGCCATAGGCATCCAGCCACTCCTGCTGAAGCGGCTCTTCGTGTACGCGAAATGTCGACATCTCCGCTCCCCCGGCTCAGGCAGGTTTGGAAAAGACGACCAGTTTGGTCATCGCGGGGATTAGGTTGTCGACGGTCTCTACCTCGAAACCGATCTTTTTGCCCATTTCCGTCAGCCAGCCCACCGACAGCGAACGGGCGTCGGGGGTAAAGGCCATGTGCTGCAACTGCCAGAGTGCGGCCAGCGCGGGTCCGCGGCGGTTCTCTTCCACCATGAAGTCATGCACCATCAGCTTGCCACCGGGAGCCAGCGCCTCAAAGCCTTTCGTCAGCAGGCCCTCGACGTCGTCGCCGGGAACGCCGCTCATCAGATAGGACATCAGGATGGCGTCCTGGTTGCCTGGCCACTGGATTTCGATGGCGTTGCCTGGAATATAGCGCACCCGGTCGATCAGACCGGCCTCGGAGACAAAGCCCCAACCGATTTCTGCCACGTTGGGGAAGTCGATGATGGTGGCCTCAAGGTTCTCATATTCGTTGCACAGGCTGATGGTCATCGCGCCGGTGCCGCCGCCCACGTCCAAGAGGGTCTTGGCATGGGACAGGTCCACAGTGCGGGCCAGTGTGCGCCCCGGGCCAAGCGAGCCGGCGTGCTGGCTTTCGGAATAGACCGAAGCCTGTTCTTCATCCGCCATCCAGTGCCGGTAAGAAGCGATTGCATCCTCGGAGAGTTCGCCTTTCATCACCGCATTCAACTGCAGCAGGAAAGGGTACATCTGTTGGTCGATCTGATAGCGAAGATAATCGCCGAAATCGTATTTCGATGTTTTTGAAAGGAAATTCTGAGCGGCGGGGGAATTCTTGATCTTGTCATCGTCCGTGTTGCTCAGCAGCCCGACGCTGGCCAGCGCGGTTGTCAGCGTGACGATGCGGTTGAGCGGCACATCTGCGGCCTCTGACAGTTCTTTGGCCGTCTTTGGGCCGTCCGCGAGCAGTGAAAAGATACCGACATGCAGACCGGTGAACAGCGCCTTTGATGCCATGAAACTGAAAGCGATGGACGACAGATCCTCCGCGCTTTCGATTGCATTGTTGTCGAGTGTCGCCGGGGTCAGATCCTGCATGAAGCCCACTTACCTTTCTGTCATTTCGGATGTGTCTGGGAGCATACACAGCCGTAGCTGTCACGCAACAGTAGTGCCGGAAACATGTTACAAGTTGTCGGTTTTGAGCCAAATTTTGATGCATTCTACGGTGAAGAGCGCCTTCCATCCCTGCTTTTCCAGCCGCGATGGGCAGAGCACGGATGGGTTTAACCGCACCTAGTGGCAGGGCAGATCGCCTGATGTCTGCCCGACAAGAGGAACGTTTTTGCCCCCCGCCGCCGCGGTTTGCGCTGAGTGTCGGCTGCGCGGTGTTAACCTGCCTGGCGTTCATCGCCCGTATGGCGGCCTTCACCCATGTAGAGTTTCTGCATATCGACGAAAGGTCCTGTCTCCAGCCGACCGCGGATCGCGGCCCATCCCTCCGGGTTGTCGTGGATCACCTGATACAGCTCTGATGGCACGTTCAGGTATTCAATGTATTTTTCCGATGCGGTTTCCAGCCAGGCAAAGACATAGCTGCCGGTCTCTTCGTCCACATCGACAAGCCGCAGCTCAATGCCTTCAGCCAAGGGGGCGGTTTCGACGCTGCGCAGGATGTGCAGCTTCATCATCTCGACGATCACATCGTCCAGATCCAGCTGCCGCAGCAGCAATTTTTCCCGCACCGCTGGCCAGCCAAAGGTCAGTCGCACGGTTAGCCCTTTGCCGACCTCCTGCGCGGCAGCGGGGGCCTGCGACCCATAGCTGGTGGAAAACAGATCATTGGCCTCATCCTCCAGCTCCAGATGATCGCGCAACCGGTTGGCGGGCATCGCAGCGATCCATTGCCCGCGCCCGGCGTCGAGGTAATTGAACTGCGGTTGCAGGCGAAAACTCTCGCCGCAGGCGGGGCAGGCCGCGTCCTGAAACCGGTTTTCCAGGATGTCGTCCCGTAGGTCGGGACGACGGTCGGCGTTGACACTGCCGACGGCGGACATGGAAACGGGCGCCTCGCATTGCGGGCAGAGCAGATTGACGGGATGAAACAGGGACATCGGTCGACAGCCTTTCGATCAGTCAGAGTTTGGACAACCAGTCAATCGCCGGATGGTTCGGTTTCAGCTTGCCCGAGTGATAGGCGGCATAAAGTTCGGAAAACCATTCGCCCGGCGCCCGGAACTGGTAGCCGGTCATGCCCTTGGCGCGTGCGCCAAGCAGATAGGAGGTCCAGCTGTTGGTATAACTCTCCTGATACACAACACCGTCAATCGCGAGCTTCTTGGCAGAGGTCATGCTGGACCATGGTTTTGCGGGCTCCGAGGCGCTATCGATATGCGCCTGAACCTGAACGCGCCGGGTTTCCCATTCTTCGTCCGTGCAGGTCTCGTCCGCGGGTTTGTCCGGGGCGTGGGCGCTTGTGTTATGGGCCATGTATTCGGTGATATAGTCCTTGTCATATTTGAACTTCTTGGCAAATTTCTCGGCGATGTCCGAAATCGCCATGCCGTATTCGGTCCAGCCACCGAAATCCTTTTTGCTGCCGTTGCTGTTCATGAAACCGTGTTTGTCATCCACCGCATGGCCAACCTCGTGCAGGGTGTTCCAGTTGAAGAAGGTCACCGGTTCTTCGTTCGCGGGTTTGCATTTTTCCAGCTCGGTGCGCTCTTCCGGGGTGGCCGCATCATCCAGGCTGCCGACCGCGTCATCACTGCCGAAGGCATAGTTGGGCGACAGGCCCGCATCACCTTCGTGCATCACGATCCGCTTCTCGTTGCCCTGGTACATGGATCCGCCTTTGTCGGCTTCGTTGATGGCGAATTTCTTCAGCGAGTCATTGTTGAGCGTGTGGTCCAGCGGCAAGTCTTGCATTGCCTTGTAGAAGGCCACGATATTGGGGCCTTTCAGATCGCCATCGGCGATTTCGGTGGCTGGCGCCAAGTTCTTGTTGCTGAAGTTCTTGATATCGCAGCCAAAGCGCGCCTTGAAGGCGACCTTGACCACCGCGCGCTGGGCTTCCGGCTCCAGATTGTCGATCATCGCATCCAGCTCGGCGGTGCCACCCGGGCGTGCCAGGATTTTCTCGATGTCTGCCGGGTCTGGCGGCGTATTGGCCCGCATCTGCGCCATGACATAGGCGCTGGTGCCAATGGCGCGTGCCTCTTCCAGCAGCTTGATAGCATCTGCAGGCTGTTTACCTGCGTCCTGCGCCGCGGCATCCGCCAGTTTCTTGCGCATGGTGTCGATGCTGGGTTTGATGGCGTAGCGGTGTTCGTGCCCTTCGAGCACGGCCAGGCGGGGCTCCACTTCCGGTTCGGCGCGCAGCTCTTTGTACGTCTTATGCTGCTTGGCCAGCTCCAATGCGGTTTTGGTCAGGGCGATAGCCTTTTCAATATCGGCGCTGACCGATGCATAGTTCTGGCCACCTCTGGCAGCGGTCTGTGCCCCGGTCAGCAGCTTTTCAACTTCGGCGACCTCGGCGGCGACATAGGCGGCTTCTTCGTGGTCCTCGACCGGGGTCAGGGCCGTGCGGGCGTGGGCGATTTCCTGCGTGATGAAGGCATATTGCGAAATCACCTCATCCGCCGTGTTGCAGGCTTCCAGCGCGGCGAGCAGATGCCCCTTGGCGACCTTGGGCGCCAATCCGTCTTTCTGGCAGTTTTCGATTTCCGCCGTCGCGGTCTTCAGGTGTACCGCTGCGACATCGGCGTTTTCACGGCTGCCGACCACTTTGATCGACAGTTTCGCCGCCTGCACCTGCGGCCACCACGGGGCGCTGTCCTCATCCCCGCCAATGGCAGAATTCACCACTTCAAGGATGCCATGCGTCTTGGCAGTCGACAGGGCCTCTTCGGCCGAGGTTGCAACTTCCTCTGCCATGGTTTTTGCCGTCGCGTAGTCACTTGGTGCCAGCTTGACCAGCGCGTCATATTTGGCTGTCAGCCGGGTCAGCTGCGCCGCGATGGCGTCGGCCTGCTTGTGCGCCTGTGCCTCGTCCAGCTTGGCCTTTGCCTCTGCCCTGGCGGTTTCATACTCCGATGATCCGGTGATCGCGGTCAGCAGCGCCTTGGCAGCCTCGGTAAGTGCCTTCAGCTCTTTCACGGCTTGCGAATAATCGTTTTCCGTCAGGTCGGTCCGGGTGGTGTCGAGCTTGGCTGCCGCCAGCCGGTCTGTCATCTCCTTGATCCGGTCCTTGGTGGCATCGTTGCTTTCGGCGGCCAATGCATCGACCGCCGCCTGCGCATCGGTTACCGCCTGAGGGTAGGGGGCCGCCGCCGCGAGAAGAACCTTGCACGCCTCGATCTTCTGGTAAGCCTTTTCGAACATGCCGCGCGCCGCCGTATAGGTATGCGCGGCCTTCATCGCCTCATATTTGGCGAAATCTGCGTCCGCCCGGGCAATCTGATGCACCCCGGCTTCCTTGCCCGGGCCGATCAGCGTGGCGCGGGGAACCTTGAAATAGGGCCCTTCCCAGCCCAGCACGGTTTTGAGTGTCGTCAGATCCGCGTCGGTGGCCTTTTCCCAACCGGCTGCATCCTTGGCCTTCTCCGCGGCGCCTTTGAAATCCCGCGCGGTTTGCAGCCGGATGCTTTCGTCGATCAGCGCCTGTATCTCGGTCTTTCGATGCTCCAGCTGGGTTTCTACATCGCCGCCCTCGGTGGTGATTTTGGCGATCACCGCGGTGGCCTTGGCCCGGTCGGCCTTGATCGTCTTGTAAAGTTCACCTTCTGCGCGGGCCTGGTCGACCATAGCGCGTGCGGCGGCCAGCTTGGCCTCGGCGCCGTCGTAGTCATAGGCTTCGGGCTTGATCAGATTGTCTGCTTCGCTGGTCAGACGGGTGATGTCATCCAGATGCGGCTGCAGGCAATTGGCATCGTTCAGCGCCGCCAGCCCAGCCACCCGCGTTCCCAGAGAGGTTTTCAGTTCCTCATAGGCGTGATGCTGATGGACCAGCACCATGGCGAGTTTCAGATTGGCGATGGCGCTGTCCAGATGGGCGCGCGCATCGTCATATTTCTTGGCCTTCTTGGCTTTTTCAGCCTCGGCGGCAGGCACCTGCGCCTTGGCGATCGGCAGGGTGAAATCATTGCCGGTATCCGCCGCGACCACCTTGTCCCGGATATCGGTGAAGACCTTGAAGGCCGGATCCCATTTCTTTTTCAGGTTATCCAGCGCGGCGGTATCGGTCAGCCCGTCGAGTTCAACCGAGGCCTCTGCCGCAGCCTTGGCGCTGTCGATGCGTTTTTCCGCATCCGCCAGGCAGGTGTTGGCCGTGGGGAAGTCGAGCTTGAGCGCACGGGCCACGGCTTCGGCCAGCAGCGCCTCGGCATCGGCCAGCATGCCAGCGGCTTGCGGTACGTTCTTCAGCGGGGCGATCTTGCCCTGAACGACCTGGCGCTTTTCCTTGTAGGCCTTACAGGCGTCCGCCTGCGCAGTGGTCGCTGCCCAATCCCCGGCCGTGGCATCCAGCAGGGATATGGCCGTTGAGTATTTGTGAAGCGCTGCTTCCGCCTTGGCCGAGGCGAGATCGCTTTCCATTTTCAGGATGATCACCTGAATGCCCGAGGCGCCATCGTGGTCCTTGAATTCCTTAAGCTTGGCCTCAAAGGCGGTCAGCTTGGGCGCGTATTGCTGCACCACCGGAATTTCGGTTTCCAGAAACGCGCGCAGGTGCCAGAATTTGCCAAGGGTCTTGAGTGACTCGGCGTAGTCCTTGCTCGTGGCGACATCGGAATCGTTGTAATAGCCGTTCGCCTCGGTCAACTTCACCGTGAGCAGGTTTTTGACAGCGCCGGGAAGCGTGGCCCAGTAATCGACCCAAGTCTTGGCCTTGGGCCGGGCGTCTTCATAGCTTTCCCGCAGCGTCCGCACCCGGGCAGTTTTGGCGTAAACTGCGGCGATCTCATCCAGCTTCTTGATGCCATCCTTGAATTTCTTCGCGGCCTTGTCCTGCTGCGCCGCATCGTAAAGGCGTTCCATCTCGCGGGCGGCATCGTCGATCGCGGGATCGCCGACCGTCACCCCACGCGCAGCGTCGGCCAGCTCCTTGCGGTCGGGGTCCAGCGCCATGAAATGGGCAAAGTCATCGGCCAGCACCTCGGCCTTGGTGATCTCGGCCTCAGCAGCCGTGAGCGCCTCAGTCGCGGTTTTCAGATCGTGAGCCTTTGCCTTCGCGATGGCGTCCGTGCGGATGTCGTTGATCTTGGCGATTTCGGGCGCGATTTCCGGGGCCCCGGCCTTTGGATGGCTGGTCAGGGGGACCATCCGCAGGTCAAAGATTGCCAGCGCCTTGCCAAAACCGGTCTTGGCTTCGGTGTCGGTGGCAACTGCCTTTTTCAGCCCGGCAAGGGCCTTTTCGCCAGCCTCCAGCTTGGCCGTGCTGCTGCTTTCGGGCTTGGCCTTGGCTTCGTTCGCCAGCGCCTCGACTTTCTCCAGGGCGGTCCTCCATTTGTCCGGGGTCTGGCTGACCGCCTCGGGCACGATGGTGTTATAGGTCTTCACCGGCCCGTCGCGCAGCTCTTTCAACGCGGCTTCGATACGGGCAATCTGGTCGGAAAGGTCGGTATCATCCGTATCACCAGTGGCCTCGCCCGATGGCGGTGCGGCCTGTTCGGGTTCCTTTTCCGGTGCGTCCGGGCGGGGGATCGTTGTAGTGTCGCCGCCTTCCGCCGCCTCGGCCCCTCCGCTTGGCGGGGCCGGTTCTTCCTGAGGTGCCTCGGCCGCGGCCTGACGAGCCTTGGAAATGGCCTGTGCCAGCGGACCGACCGCCTTCAGCGCGCCTTCGAAATCAGGCGGCGTGGCTTCCACCCTCGCGGTGATCTGCGCCCAGACCGCCTGAATTTTCTCGGATTGGGTTGTCTTGAAGGAGAGAACCTCGTCGATCAGCGGCTTCAGCTTAGCTTCTGCCTGCTGCCACTTTGCCTCAAGCAGGGTTTGCCGCTTGGCCCGGGCGGCGGCGTCCTGGGCCGCCGTCTTCATCTCGACCGACAGCTTGGCCACATGCTCTAGCGCCGTGGCAAAGGCGCCGCTGTCCGCCTTGGCCTGCAGCGCCTTCCAAAGCGCCTCGACCCGGGAAAGATCAATCCCGGCGATCTGGCGCAGCTTCACGAGGTTGGCTTCGACCTTTTTCGCGGCTGCGGCCCATTTCTCCTCTGCCGGATCTGGCGTGCCCGAGGGCGCCGCGGGGCCGTCCGGTTCTGCCGTTTCCGTCGCCGTCTCGCCGCTTGCGGCCTCTTTCGCTGCTGGGGCTTCTTCGTCTTCATCCTTCTCGGCTTCGACGACCTTTCCGTCGGGGTCCTGAATGATGATGCTGTATTTCAGCCCGACGACCATGAACATTTTCTTGGCCTTGCGGGCCATGCCCGGCGGGATCTTTCCTTCGACGATGAGGGTCAGCTCCTTGCCGTCCAGTTTCAGCCGTCCAAAGGTGAATTGCGGCGTCTCCCCATCGGATTTCGCCTGCTTACCAAGCACCTTGGCGGCTTTGGTCTTGTGGGTGAGAAAGACCGAGTCTTCGATCTTCTTGCCAAAACACAAACCAAAGGCCAGCTCGCGTTTGCGGGCAATCGCCATCTGTTGTTTTATTTCTTTCGCGGCAGATCCATCAAGAGGCATTGGGCAGCTCCTGGACTAAAAAACTGTTTAAAACTAGAACATTAGACTCTCGCCCTGTTTCAGGGTCGCACGCGGTTAACGTTTCGGCAAGAAATTTCTTCTTGTGAAACTGTGCAGACTGCGCACACTCAAGGCCCATATGCACCAAGGTGAAACCATGCTGATATTCCTGATAACCGGCTCTGCCGCATGAGGATTTCAGGTCCCTTCCAGGCCCTCATTCTGGCGGTTAGCGCCGGGATTTCCGGTGGCGGATTGCCGGGATATTCTTTTGCCTCGGAGCACGCGAATGCACCCAGTGGAGGTTTCCCAATGGCTTCAACCACGGCAGAGAGTTTCGATGGCGCCTGGATCGTTCAGCGGGTAAAGGGCATCGACATTGCGGGCTTTGACGAAATGCGGTTCGATTTTGCCGAGGGCACGCTCTACGGCTCCAGCCCCTGCCGCAGCTTCACCACCACCTATGGGCCGGACCTGCAGAACCTCATGTTCACGCCGTTTGATATCGGCGGCGGGCTCTGTGACGAACAAACGATGATCGCAGAGCGCGAGTTCCTACAGCAGCTGGGTCTGGTCAACCGGATTGAACTGGCCGAGGACGGACAGCTGGTCATGTATAACTTTGATGAGCCGCTGCTCTGGGCGGTGCGACTGCCCGGCTGAACCTGCGCGAGGCCTAGGCGGGCAGGGGTGGTGCCTCAGGTGAGGACCACGAGCCAGAACCACACCGTCAGTACCGAGGCCCCGGTTGCAATCAATACCGAGGAAGCGGCGACGCGCCGGGCGCGGCCGTACATATTGGCAAAAATATAGGCGTTAAAGCCCGGCGCCATCGCGGCATTGAGAACACCGGAGCGGAACAGATCCTGTTTCAGGCCAAGAGTGCTGCCAAGGGACCAGACGATGGCCGGGTGCACCATCAGGGCGGTTACGCAGACAAATGCGATAGTGCGCAGATCGCCCTCGGGGCGGTATTGCACCAGTACGCCGCCAAGGGCGAACAGCGCCGCCGGGAGCGCGGCGCGGATCAGAAGCTGCAGGGCATCGTCAATTGCACCAGGAATGGTGAGGCCGATCAGGTTGGCGGCAAATCCCAGTGCAATCCCGAGGATCAGCACGTTGCGGAACATCGCAGTCAGCACCGAGCGCGCCATCTTCATGCTGCCGCTGCCGCGGTTCTTGACGATCTCCATCACGGTGATGCCGATGCCATAGCAAAAGGGCGAATGGAACGCGATGATCGCATAGTTGCCGGTCAGATTGTCGGGGCCAAAGGCGCGTTCGGTGATCGGCAGGCCCAGCAAGACCGAATTGGAGAACAGGCAGCAGAAGCCGATGGCCACGCAGTCTTCCCAGTCGCGTTTGAAGATCAGCCGCGCACCGAAGAGGCCGATCAGAAAACAGATCCCCGCCCCGGTGTAAAAGCTGACGAGCAATGTCGGGTCAAAACTGCTGGAGAGATCCAGATTGGCAATCGCCCGGAACAACAAGCAGGGGATGGCAAAGCTCTGGGTGAATTTCATCAGCCCTTCGATATGGCTGTGCGTGAAATATCCCTTCATCGTTGCGGCATAGCCCGCAGCGACCACCAGGAAAACGGGCAGAATGACGTCGATCAGGCTTTGCAGCATATAGTCGTAGTCCTAATGGGCGCTCGCCCGGTTGGGCGGCCCTAGATCGGACTGCGGATCACCATGCCATCATAGGCGGCAGAGATATGATCGGGGGTTTCTGCCTCGACAGTGGCATAATCCATATCGATATGCATGTTGGTCAGCACCGCGCGCCGGGGCTGCATCCGCTCGATCCACTCCAGCGCCTGCGTCATGTTGAAATGCGTGGGATGTGGGGTGCGGCGCAGGGCGTCCAGAACCCAGCAATCCATATCCTGCAGCTCGGGCAGGGCACTGTCGGGGATGTCGACCACGTCGGGAAGATAGACCAGCCCCCCCATCCGGAACCCCAGCGCGTCGATCGACCCATGCCCGACCTCGAAGGGGCGGAAGGGGATTTCTCCGCCAGGGCCATCGATAACAAAGGGGCCATTGATGCTTTGCAGATCCAGGATCGGCGGATAGGGCGATCCTTCGGGTTGCACAAAGGCATAGCCAAAGCGCGACAGCAGGGCATTTTGGGTATCGCCATCGGCGTAGACCGGGATCCGCTTGCGCATGTTGAAGACGATCATGCGCAGATCGTCGATACCATGCACGTGGTCCGCATGGGAATGAGTATAGACCACCGCGTCCAGCCGCCCGACCTCTGCATCCAGCAGCTGGCTGCGCATATCCGGCGAAGTATCGATCAGCACCGTCGTGGTGCCATCCGGGCCGTCGCGCTCAACCAGCATGGAGCAGCGCCGCCGTCTGTTGCGTGGGTTCTCAGGGTCGCAATCGCCCCAGTGACCGCCAAGGCGCGGCACCCCGCCCGAAGAGCCGCTGCCGAGGATGGTAAAGCGCAGTTCAGCCATCAGGCGGCCGCCTGATATTGCGCTGCTTTCCAGAACAACCGGTCGAAATTTTCCTGCGTCTGGGCCGCGAAATCGGCGTAGTCCATGCCAAAAGCCTCGGCGCCGACTTTGGCGGTCAGTGCTGAATAAGCGGGTTCATTGCGTTTGCCCCGGTGCGGCGGCGGTGCCAGATAGGGTGCGTCGGTTTCCACCAGAATGCGATCGATGGGCGCGGCGGCAAAGATGTCGCGCAGCGCCTGGCTTTTGGGGAAGGCGGCAATCCCGGACATCGACAGGTAAAACCCGAGATCCAGCGCCGCCCGGCCAAGTTCCGCCGAGGAGGAGAAGCAATGCATCACGCAGGAATAGCTGCCGTTTTTCATTTCTTCGGACAGGATGCGGGCCATGTCGTCATCCGCGGCGCGGGCGTGGATGATCAGCGGCAGGCCGGTTTCACGGGCGGCGGCAATGTGATTGCGCAGCGAGACCTGCTGAATCTCGGCGCTGTCCGCGGTGTAGTGATAGTCCAGCCCGGTTTCGCCAATGCCGACAAATTTGGGGTGTTTGGCCAGCGCCACCAGTTCATCCACGCTGACCAGCGGCTCATCAGCCGCGCTCATCGGGTGGGTGCCTGCGGCGTAAAACACCGGCGCGTGGATTTCGGCGATGGCGCGCACCGAGGGTTCATTCTTCATCTTGGTGCAGATGGTGACCATCCGGGTGACCCCGGCCTCGGTGGCACGGGCGATCACCTGATCCAGCTCGCCAGCGAAATCCGGAAAATCCAGATGGCAGTGGCTGTCGGTGATCTGGGGAAGGGATGTGCTGCTCATGCCTGTCTTTCGTCGTCTTGTGCGCCGCAGCCCCGGACCTGCCCAGACCAGCCCGGACGAGTCGGGATCAGCGCGACGCGGTTTCCTGCATCTTGAAAACCGTATCTAGGACTAGCGCGGCGGGGTCAAGGTTCACGGCCTGACCGTGGCGGGCGCGTGCCGTTGCTTCGGCAGAAAGGTCAGCCCATGCCCGGCCTTTGTGCGGACCGGGGGCGAGGCGCTGCAACATGGCGGTTTCACCGGGGGCGGCCTCTGGCTGGGGCGGCTGTCCGGTGGCGCCGGTACGGGCCAGCCGGGCCATGGCGACCTCGGTCAGGGTCAGCAGTAGCTCAAATTTTTCCGCGCCGCCACGCTGGGCCGCGGTTTCGGCCAGCGCCATGGCGCGCTGACGGTCCAGACGGGGCAGAGAATCGAGGATCTGTACAAGTTCGGCGTATGTCTTCAGCCCACCAAGGTTCAGAAGACGCAGCGCCGCGCCGACCGATCCGGCCGCCAGCGCCGCAAGATGATCGGCGTTCTCTGGCAGCTCGGCCCCGGATTGGCTGAGGGCGGCCTGCATATCCTCTGCTGACAGAGGGCCAAGGCGCAGCGTGCGGCAGCGCGAGCGGATCGTCGGCAACAGGCGCGAGGGCTGATGCGAAATGAGGAACATGGTGGTCCGCGCGGGCGGCTCTTCCAGCATTTTCAAGAGGGCGTTGGCGGCGCTGGGGTTCATGTCATCGGCGGCATCCACGATCACCACCCGGCGCCCGCCATCGGTGGCAGACAGGCCGAAGAACCGGTTCAGTGCGCGGATATCATCGACAACGATCTGATCGCGCAGTTTTCCCTTGTCGTTATAGCTGCGGGTGATCGCAGCCAGCCCCGGTTCGGCCAGGGCGTGGATCCGGTGCGATACCGGGTGATCCGGGGCGACGTCGAGCGTGGTCGCTGGCGGCGGCGCGCCGAACAGCCCGTCCTCGGCCGGGGGCGTCGCCAGAAGAAACCGCGCGATGCGCCAGGCCAACGTCGCCTTGCCAATGCCCTGCGGCCCGGTCAACAGCCAGCCGTGATGCAACCGGTCCGAGTTGAAGGCGGTAAGAAAATCCTGCTCTGCCTTGTTCTGGCCGAATATCTGCGGGGTTTCCCGCGGGTGTGGCGCGCCTGCGGCCTGATCTGCGCGCGGTAGCTCGTCCTGCGCGCTCATACCGGGTGTCCTTCGGGGGAAAGGGCCGCCAGCGCCTGCGACAGAACGTCCTGCGCGACCGTATCCAGAGCACGGTCGCCGTCCAGAACGCGGAACCGGTCGGGGAATTCCTGCGCCAGTGCCAAAAAACCGGCGCGCATCTTTTCCTGCAAGGACAGGCCGAAATCCTCGAACCGTTCTTCAGTGCCCTGACGCCCCTTGGCGCGCGAGAGGCCGGTGGCCGGGTCCATGTCGATCAGGATGGTAAGATCCGGTTCACGGCCGATCATCAGGTCATGCAGCTGGTCCACCGTAGCGCGCAGATCGCCGCGCGACAGGCCCTGATACATGCGGGTGCTGTCGGCAAACCGATCGCAGATCACCACCTTGCCAGCGGCAAGCGCCGGTTCGATGGTGCGCTCCAGATGATCCCGACGCGCGGCTGTGAACAACAGGATTTCGGTCTCCGCCGACCATTTGTCGGGATCGCCCTCCAGCACCAGCCGCCGGATCTCTTCGGCCCCGGGGGAGCCGCCGGGCTCGCGAGTTAGCACCACCTCGCGCCCTGCCGCCTGAAGCGTCTCGGCCAGCAGCCGACACTGGGTGGATTTGCCGGACCCGTCGATGCCTTCGAAGGTGATGAACAATCCGCGTTCGGGACCGGGTGTCACAGCGCGTCCTCGGGGCCGTTCAGAAAGCGTTTGATCAGAACCTGCGCGGCGGTCTTGACCCGCACCGGAAAGCCACCTGCGGGTACGTCATTCGCCGCCACCAGCGGCAAGCGCACCTCGGGCAACTCATCGGGCTGGAAGACCAGCTCGGCCAGTTTGTCGCCCTTGCGGACCGGCGCGTCGATGGGGCCGGTGTAGACCACCTCGGCGTTGATCTCACTGCCGGTCAGGGCGGGTACCAGGATTTCCAGATCTTCGGCTGGCACCAGGCCTACCGATCGTGCAGCGCCGCGCCATACTTCGGCTTCGGCGACAGGGGTGTCAGCTTTGGCGATGGTTTTCTTGGTAAATTGGCGAAACGACCAGTTAACGAGGGCCTCTGCCTCCTCTGCACGCGCCTTGGTGCTGGCCAGCCCCGTGATCACGAAGATCACCCGCCGGTCGCCCTGTTTGGCCGATCCAACAAGGCCATAGCCCGCCTCGCTGGTGTGGCCGGTTTTCAGACCGTCGGCGCCAATGCCGAGCGTCAGCAGCGGATTGCGGTTGCGGGTGTTCGACGGCGCGCGTCCATCAAATTCAAAGGTCTTTTCCGAAAACAGCGGGTAATACTGCGGAAAATCTTCGATCAGATGCTGGGCAAGAATGCCCAGATCCTGCATCGACATGCGATGCCCAGCGGCGGGCCAACCGTTGGAATTGGCAAAGGTGGCATTGGCCATGCCCAGTTCGCGCGCGCGCTTGGTCATGTAACGGGCGAAACCGGCCTCGGTTCCGTCCGGGCTCAGTGCCTCGGCGATCACCGCGCAGGCGTCGTTGCCCGACAGCACGATGATGCCGCGCAGAAGATCCTCGACCCGGACACGGTCGGTTGTGTCCAGGAACATGGTGGAGCCGCCATAGCTCATCGCGTGTTCGCTGACCGGCAGCTGTTCATCCAGCGTCAGCCGCCCATCGCGCAGGGCTTCAAAGGCCACATAAAGCGTCATCAGCTTGGACATGGAGGCCGGGGGCAAAGGCACCTCGGCATTCTTCGAAAGCAGAACCGTATCGGTGCTTTGATCTAGCACGAAGGCGGCGCGGGCCTTTGTATCAAAGGCCGAGGCCGGAACAGAGGCAATGCTCAGCATAAACCCGGCGCAGGCGGTCAGTTTCAGTGCGGATTTGACAAGATCGATCACCGGTGTGTCATCCTTGTTGGTCTGTGTGCAGGCGACGCGGGGCTGGACGCGGGGCTGGGGGCGTCATGCAGGTCAATTGGTCACCGCGTAGGCATCCGAGAAGCCAGCCTGTTTGACGCTTTTCAGCAGCTGGCTGCGCTCGCTCTTGGTCTGTGCCGGTCCGACGACAACGCGCCAGAAGGGTTTGCCGTTGGAGGATTGCTCATAAACGATCGGGATCATGCCTGCATTGCGCATCTGACCTGCGGTGCGATTGGCGTTTGCCTCGACGCTGAAGATGCCGATCTGGATGTAAGGTTTTTCAAGCGGCGAAACGCGTGTTTTTGCCGTCGCGGGCGTGGGCTGTGGTTTTGCAGGTGCAGCCGCCGTGCTCGCGTCTGGAGCCGACGCATCAATGGCAGCAGCAGCCCCGGCGATCGGGTCCAGCGGTGCCTCTGCTACCGCATCGGGCGTCAGTGCCTCGCTCTGTGCCGTGGTATCTGCGGCATCCTCCGCCGGTTCTGCAGCGACCTCTTCCGGTGCTGTCTCGCGGCGCAGGGCGGTGACGTTCAGTTCGACCGGGGCGCCTGCCAGCATGCCCAGAGCCGCTGCCGCATCCGAGGAGGCCTGAATGCGCGGTCCGGGAATTTCACGCTCGCGGCGGAACAGGGCGCCGATTACGAATTTTCCATTGGCGCTGTTGCGGATGATGACCCGTTCCGGATCCTGCGCATCGGGGTGGGCCACCCAGACACCGCCAAGGGAGGGACGCCCGTCCCAAAGCCCGGCCTCGGTCACCTGAAACACATCCGGCGATTCTACGTCGCGCTCCACCAGCTTGGTGCTGCTGGCGGATGTCGGCGCTGTGTCGGTCGCAGAGGCTTTGGGCTGCAGGAACGGCAACCCGGCGCCGTCTTCACAGGCGGTCAGCATCAGCAGACATAAAGCAGACGCGCAGATCCGCGCGCCGGTTTTTCCGAGTGGCGTGGCCCGAGTTCTGGCCTGTGTCATGGTTCTTCCCTTGCCTGTGCTCAAAGCGGCGATGCGCTGCTTGCCGGGTTCCCGGTCATCGTTTGATTTTGCAAATGATAGCCTGCGTCTTCTTGCATGAAAACCCTGTCCCCAGGCGGGCGGCACAAAAGCATGGCAATTGGCATTATTTCGCGTGCGTTTACATCGGGCGCAGCTCCTTGTTCGAAAAAGATGGCACGATTTTCCCTTGCACGATGTGCTGGCGCGGCCTAAACCGCCAGCTGACCGGGGAGGTGGCAGAGTGGTCGAATGCGGCGGTCTTGAAAACCGTTGAACGTGAGAGCGTTCCCAGGGTTCGAATCCCTGTCTCCCCGCCACCGATTGCATGATGCGATCACCCCCCGATCTTCTTTCGCAATATGCGCTGATCTTGTCCGTTGCTATGGTTGCTCCACGGGTGCGATGCTGCGGGCGCTGGACCCGCGGCGACAACAGGTTGGAACAGTCCAGAGGAGACAGAATGGCCGAGCTTATCCGTCAGGCCCGCCTTGAGGATGCTGAGGCGATTTCAAAGATCGCCAATGACATGATCCGGGATACGCTGATCACCTTTACCAGCGACGAGAAGACCCCCGCTGCCCTGCGGGACGTCATCGCGGAACGCGGTCCGCGTTATCTGGTGGCCGAAGTCGACGGGCAGGTGGTGGGCTTTGCGACCTATAGCGCGTTTCGCGGTGGGCCGGGTTATCGGCACACGGCGGAACATTCGATACAGCTTGCTTCGGCCGCGCAGGGGCGTGGGCTGGGGCGGCGGCTGATGGCGCGGCTTGAGGATGTCGCCCGCGCCGACGGCATCCATGTGCTGGTGGCCGGTGTCAGTGGCGCCAATCCCGGCGGCATCGCTTTTCATGCTTCGCTTGGCTTTGCCGAGGTGGGCCGCATGCCGCAGGTTGGGCGCAAATGGGGGCAATGGTTGGATCTGGTGCTGATGCAGAAGGTCCTGTCAGAGGCGGGCTAACCCGGGGCGGTGGCCTTTGCCTGTCAGTTTTAGGGGCGGTTCGCGTATTTTCTCGAATGCAATTAAAGGAAATATCAATTCTGTCCGGTCAGGATGAGGGCTGCTTGTCGCTCGAAACAGAAGGTTTCCATGGCCCATCGCAATTCTGCACTGGCGTTTACAGCCCTGTCATTCTCTTTTCTGGCCACCGGTTTGGGGGCGAGCGAACAGTTCTCCATTGTCAGTGAACAGTTCTTTCAGAAGGGCGGGGGAGACAGGCGCCCGGTTCTGGCCATCCCTGCCAAGGCCGAGATCATTCCGCGCACGAGTACAGAGACACGGGCACAGCCCGATCTGGAGGCTGAGATGGAGGCAGTACAGGCCAATCTGGCCAGCCTTTTCCGGGGCCGCAGCGGCACCAGCATGTTCCGGGATGTAACGCGCCGCAGCATTGTCGGCGGCGATGCGGCGCGCAGGCTGATGCAATTGATTGCCAGCGCCGAGGCAGGCAAGGCGCAATATGATGCGGTGCAATACGCGGCAACGATCCGTCCTTCGAAACTGCCGACGCATATGACCATCGGCGAAATTTACAAATGGATCGACGACACCCCTGGTCAGCAGCATGCCATCGGCCGCTATCAGTTCATTCCGGCCACCCTGAAACGGCTGGTGAAACATGTGGGGGCCAACCGCTCTGACCGGTTCTCTCCACAGCTTCAAGACCGGCTGGCGCAACAGCTTCTCGAAGAGGCCGGCTTCAGCGCGACCGTGGCAGGGGATATGAGCCGCCATGACTTTATGAACAATCTGGCCAAGATCTGGGCCGGTCTGCCGACCTCCAGCGGGAAGTCCTACTATCACGGTCTGGCGGGCAATAAGGCAGTGCTGAGCTGGGCCAAGTTCGACAAGGAAATGGCGCAGCTTTTCCCAGGCTGACAGTGGGCCATGTGTTACCCGGCCTTTTTTCCAGGTCGAGAGCGCGCATAGACGCGGTGCATCACGACAGCAGTCAGATACATCGGCACCTGATAACAGCCGAGAAAGATCAGCAGCGGATCGGTGGTGCTTGCGGGTAGAGCGATCAGAAACAAAGCAAAATTGCGGTTGCCCGCGACCACGGCATAGGGTGCGGCAACCGCTTCGTGGCCCCGGCGCCGCAGCACGGCATAGGTCAGCAGCTGCATGCCGAAATTGGCGGCCAGCGCGAAGGTCATCCATTTGGCGACCAAGAGGGGATCCTGTCGCAGCGCAGGCCCCAGCGCCGCCATCAATCCCACCACGATCACCGCAAGCGCCAGGGTCGTCATCCCGTCCAGCGCCTGCACCTGCTCCTGACGCAGATCGGGGCGGACCAAGTGGCGCAGGGCAAAAGCGGTAATGACCGTGAGAGCGATAGTGCCGATGAGCCGCAGTGTGGCCCATAGGACAGCTTCCAGCCCGCCAAGATCGGGCACCAGCAGGAAGACCGGGATCACCGTCAGCGGCATCAGCGCCGTGCCCAGCACCAGAACGCGAAAGGCAGGCTCTGGCGCGTGTCCCAGCAGGAGGGTGATATTGGGGGCGCCGGTGACCGACGGGGCGCTCAGCATCAGCACCAGCGCAATTGCCGCGGGCGTTCCGGCGAGACCGGCGAGCCAAAGGAGCAGCAGCGCCGCCAGAGGTAGCATCAGTTGCAGAACCAGAACCGCCCGCAGCGATGACAGCCCTTCGGAAAGTTCGCCAAGGGCGGCGCGGGCACCGATGCGGAATGCGGTCAGGAACAACAGTCCCGCCACCATCTGTGGCAGCCAAGGGCGCAGGAGCCGAGCCAGATCCGGCAGGAGAAGCCCTGCCACAAGGCCCAGAACCAAAGCGGCCCGGCCGTGCCGGGCCACAAAGGCAAGCGCATTCAGCATGCCCTCAGCCCGCCCCTTAGCCGGACGGCGTGCTGCGGATGTTCTCCGGCAGCCAGGTGGCCAGCTCGGGCCAGGCGACAAGGATCACCACCATCACCAGCATCAGGCCGACCATGGGAATGGCAGTCTTCGAGATGTAGGAAATCTCGTGCCGGGTCATGCCTTGCAACACGAAAAGGTTGAAGCCGATGGGCGGTGTCACCTGCGCCATCTCCACCACTACGACGATGAAGATGCCGAACCAGATCACGTCGATCCCGGCCTGACGGATCATCGGCTCGACAATGGCCATGGTCAGCACGACCGAGGAAATACCATCAAGGAACATCCCCAGCACCACGTAGAACAGTGTCAATGCAATGATCAGCACCAGGGGCGACAGGTTCATCTGGTCGATCCAGCCAGCCAGTGCCCGCGGCAGTCCGGTGAACCCCATGGCCAGCGACAGGAAGGAGGCGCCCATCAGGATCAGTGCGATCATCGCCGAGGTGCGTGTCGCGCCCATCAGCGAGGCCGAGAAGGTGTTCCAGGTCAGCGAACCCTGCGCCAATGCCAGCGTCATCGAACCAAGGACACCGACTGCGGCGGCTTCGGTCGCGGTGGCATAGCCCAGGTACATCGACCCGATGACAACGGCGACCAGCAGCAGCACCGGGATCAGGAACCGGCTTTCGGCCAGCATCTGCCCAAGTGTCATTTTCGGCTCTTCCTGTGGGCGTTCGCCTTTGTAGAAAAAATGCCAGCCGACGATATAGGCCATGAACAAACCGGCCAGCACCAGACCCGGAAAAATCCCTGCCATGAACAGCTTGGTGATCGATTCATTGATCGACACGCCATAGACGATCAGCGTCAGCGAAGGCGGGATCATCAGGCCCAGCGTTGCCGCGCCCGCCAGCGTACCGATGATCATGAACTCAGGGTAGCCACGTTTGCGCAGCTCGGGGATCGACATCTTGCCAACGGTGGTCAGCGTCGCGGCGGAGGAGCCCGAGACAGCCGCAAAGATGGTGCAGCCGGCGATATTGGTGTGCAGCAAGCCACCCGGTAGCCAGCGCATCCAGGGCGCAAGGCCACGGAACATATCCTCGGACAGGCGGGTGCGATAAAGGATCTCTCCCATCCAGATGAAGAGCGGCAGCGCTGTCAGCGTCCAGCTGGAGGCGCCGGTCCAGATCGTGGTGATCATCGCGTCGCCTGCGGGGCGGGTGGTGAACAACTCCATCCCGACCCATGCCACGCCCATCAGCGCGAGGCCAATCCAGACCGAGCTGCCAAGCAGGGCAAACAGCACAAAGAGAAAGATGATTGTGGTGTAGATCTCGCTCATTCCACGGCCTCCGAGGTGATGCTGGACCGGCGGGTGATCAGCAGGCGACACAGGTAGTCCCACAAGGCAAGCGCCAGCAGAACGGTGCCGATGGACATGGGCAGCTGCGGCAGCCACACCGGGGTATAGACCCATTCGGACCCGGTCTTGGCCCAAAGCTCCCCCCATTTGCTGGGGGCGGTCGCGAACATGGCGAAAAAGGACAAGAGCCATTCCGGCACGAAATCCTGTCCCTGTGTGCGGTCATTCAGCATCTTGGAAAAGATGTTGGTCTTGATCGCGTAGCGGGCGAAATAGGTCGCTGTGATGGCCGCGATCCACATCGCCACGGCATCGAGAACCAGACCGATCCGGGGGCTGATATTGAGGAAGATCGACACCCGGATATGGGCGCCGCGCGTCAATGCGTGGGCCAGCGCCAGAAAGGAGGTCGCGGCCATGGCATAGCCGGCGTATTCGGTGGAGCCGGGAAAGGTCAGATTGCTCCAACGGGCGACCATCTGCGCCACGATCAGCAGCAGGATCAGCAGCATGAAGCCCGCCGCCAGAACGCCAGAGCCCAGATAAATCCGGTCCGCCAGCCGCTGGAGGGGGCGCAGTATGCGCCCGGCGGGACCGGGGACCAGCAGGCATGCCAGTGCCATAAGGGTTGGAATTACAAACAGCCACAGCCAGAGCGGCAGGCCCAAAAACGGTTGCCAGTCGCGCAAATCGACACCCCCAGAAAGTCAGAAAGGATTAGGCTCCGCCCGCACCAGGCAGGGCGGAGCCGTTGCGCCCGGGTGGGCGGATCAGTTGCCGTTATAGGCGTCGAGAATGGCCTTGCCGTCATCGCCGACCGAGGCCAGCCATTCTTCGGTCATCTTGGCGCCGATTGCCTTCAGCTCACCCAGGAATTCGGGGCTGGCGTCGGTGACGGTCATGCCATTTTCGCTCAGCTGGTCGAAATACCAGTTGGCCAGTTCCTCGGACTTGGCGGCGCAGGCGGCACCGGTTTCATCTGCAGCCTTCTGAACGGCGGCCTGCATATCATCGCTGAGGCCTTCCCAGGCTTGCTTGTTGACGATGACATAGTTGCGCGGCAGCCAGGCGTTAACCTTGTAATAGTGGCTCAGATGCTCCCAGACCTTGCGGTCATAGCCGGTGGAGCCGGAGGAGATGAAGGCCTCGGCAACGCCGGTGGCCAGTGCCTGCGACAGCTCTGCCGCTTCGATCTGCACCGGGATCATGCCCAGCTCTTCGGCAAAGGTGGCGGTGGCGGTGTTATAGGAACGGAACTTCACCCCCTGAGTATCGGCCGAAGAGCCGACTTCCTTGTTGAAGTAGAAGCCCTGACCGGGCCAAGGGCAGGTGTAAAGCGCCACGAGGTTGAGATCGGACAGCTGGGCGTTCACCTTGTCCTTGGCGGCGGCCCACAGCTTTTCGTTGTCCGCGTATGTGGTGGCGACAAAGGGCAGGTTGTCCCAGCCCAGAAGCGGTGCCTCGTTGGCGTGGGCGGACATGAAGCGTTCGCCGATGGGGGCCTGCCCCGTCTGCACGGCGCGCTTGATCTCGCCGCCTTTGAACAGCGAGCCGCCCGGGTGCACGGTGATGTCGATCTCACCGCCGGTATAGTCGCGGACCTTGTCGGCAAATACGACGCCCATTTCCGAATGGAAGTTGGTGGCGGCATAGGCCATGGGCATGTCCCATTTTTCCGCTGCGGCTGCCGCAGCCGACAGGGCCAGGGCAGAGACGGAATATGCGACGGTCTTTGTGAAATTAGCGATCATTGTGATCTCCCTGTTTTGGTTGGTCTTTTTTTATGGTTCTTATGATTTTGGCGCCTCAGGCGAACCGGTCCGGTTCATAGGGGCGCAGGTCGATATTGCTGGGCTGGCCTGCGATCATATCAGCGACCATGCGGCCGGTCTTGGCGCCGCCGGTCAGACCCACGTGGTGATGGCCAAAGGCGGCATAGACGCCGGTGCTGCCGACCTCGCCGATCAGCGGCAGGCTGTCCGAGGGCGCGGGGCGATAGCCTAGCCATTCTTCCTCGCTCTCCGCGACCATCTGCGGGAAACATTCCTTGACCTTGCGGCGCAAGAGCGCCAGCGGTGCCTTGGATTTTTCTTCGCTGAGGCCGCCGAACTCCACCACACCCGCGCAGCGTAGCCCCTGATCCATCGCGGTCGCAACGAATTTCCCCGAGGCAAGCATCATCGGATTGTTGGGGGTCTGGCTGGGCCCCTTGAAGACGATGTGATAGCCGCGCTCGGCCTCCAGCGGCACGTTGAGTCCCAGTTTCTGCATCAGTGGCTTGGACCAGACGCCGGTGGCCAGCACCGCCTCGCGGCACTCAAAGCGGCCCTTGTCGGTGTCCACGGCGCTGATGCGCCCACCGGACAGGTCAAAATCCTTAACCTCGGCCTGTACGAAGCGTCCGCCCATCTCTTGCAGCAACTTCACCAGATCCTGAACATATTTGCCGGGGTTGAGGATAAAGCCGTGATTTTTCATCACCGCGAGCAACTTCATCTCGGGCGCAAGGATCGGCTCCCGTTCCTGTACTTCGGCGCCTTCGATCAGCTCGGGCACGAACCCGGCCTCGCGGCGCAGATCCCAGACGTATTTATCCGCGTCAAAGGCCGCGCGGTTTTCATAGGCAAAGCAATAGTCGCTTTCCTGCACCCATTTGGCCGCGGGGGTGCCACGGGTCAGGGCCTGATGCTGTTCGACGCTGTCGCCGATAACATGGGTCAGCCCCTTGGCGATGCGGCGGGTGTCGCCATCGTTGGCATGCGACAGGTATTTCACCAGCCAGGGCACCAGTTTCGGTGCGTAGGACCAGCGCATGAACAGCGGGAAATTGGGGTCCATCAGGTATTTCGGCCCCTTGGGCAGCAGCCCGGGCGTGGTGACCGGCACAATGGCGCAGCTGGCCAGAATGCAGCCATTGCCATAGGAGGTGCCCATGCCGGGTTCTCCCTTGTCGATGAGCGTTACCTCATGGCCCGCGCGGCGTAGCCAGATGGCGGTGGCGGCGCCGACAATGCCCGCGCCGATCACGATGGTCTGCGGCGCGCTCATGCGGGGGACCGTTCTGCGAAACTGTAGGTGGTCATGATTTCTGTCATTGTCTCTGCTGGTTTTGGCCAACCATGCATAGGGAATGATATCATTTCAAATACTATTATCTGGCAGGGGTATCAGGAAAAATGATATGATTGTGATATGAACCTCAGATTCCGACAGATGCAGGCTTTTCATGCAGTGATGGAAACCGGAACCGTCACTGGTGCGGCGGCGACCCTTGGGATTTCGCAGCCGGGCATTTCCAATCTGCTGAGCCAACTGGAGCGGCAGACCGGGATCAAACTGTTCGAACGGGTCAAGGGGCGGCTGACCGCCACGCCCGAGGCAACGCTGCTATTCCGGGAAATCGATACCGTGGTGCGGGGCTTTGATCATGTGACCCAGGCGGTGATCGATTTGCAGAACAAGCAGGTGGGCCAACTGCAGGTTGCCTCGCAGCATTCGATGTCCTTTGGTTTCATGCCGCGGCTAATCGCCGAATTCGCCCGTGACCGGCCGGATCTGTCGATTTCCTTCCAGTCGCAATATTCGTCCAAGATACAGGAATGGGTGCTGTCGGGCCTGTTCGAGATCGGCATCTGCGAAATGCCGCTTCTGTATGATGCGCTGGATGTGCATCCGGTCACCGTGGAATGTCGCATCGCCATGCCGGAGGCCAGCCCGCTGGCCCGGCACGAGGTAATCACGCCCGATTTGCTGGAGGGCGAACCGTTTATCGTGATGGGGCCGGATCACATGACCCACCGCCGCACACGTGAAGCGTTTCTGCAGGCGGGGGTGCCGCTGCGGGCGCGGGTCCATGCGCATCTGTTCAAGAACCTGCTGAGTTTCGTCAAAGAAGGCATGGGCGTTGCCATCATTGATCCCTTCGTGCTGGATTTCGACCGGGACGGCGGCTTTGTCTCGCGCCGGTTTCAGCCTGCAATCCTGATGGAAATGGCTGTCATCACCTCAAGCGCACGACCGCTTTCGGCGATCGGTCAGGAATTTCTGGACCGGCTGAAAACCGCGCTGGTGCCCTATACCCGGGCCGTGTCAGATTGACCCCGCGCGGTCATACCTGCATCGAAGAGGCCACAACGGGTTATCTCAACGACGCTTATCTGTTGACTTGAGGGCCTGCTATCGCGTGAATTTATGATAATTTTACGATTTATGGCTGTTTGAGAACGCAAAGCGGGAGGGCTCGGATATGGAGCGCGGTGGCAAGACGGTTTACGGAGCGATTGTTGGGATTCTGATGCTGGAAACGCAGTTTCCCCGGGTGCATGGCGATGTCGGAAATGCGCTGACCTGGGATTTTCCGGTGCAGTATCGTGTTGTCGAAGGCGCCAGTCCCGACCGGGTGGTGCGCAATGACCCATCCGACCTGGCCGAGCGCTTTATCGAGGCGGGGCATGACCTGATCCGCACGGGCTGCGATGGTATCACCACCACTTGCGGTTTCCTGTCGCTGATACAGGAGGAGGTGAAATCGGCGCTTGGCGTGCCGGTGGCTACATCCTCATTGATGCAGGTGCCGATGGTGCAAAGCCTGCTGCCCGCCGGGAAACGCTGTGGCGTTCTGACGATCTCCGAAGAGGCGCTGGGCCCGGAGCATCTGGCCGCTGCGGGGGCGCCGCCGGACACGCCGGTGGTGGGAACCGATGGCGGGCGCTGCATGACCCGCGATTTTCTGGGGGACAAGCCGACAATCGACTTCGCGGCCTGTCGTCTCGACATGATCGATGCGGGTCTTGGCATGATGCAAAGCTATCCGGACGTTGGCGCCATCGTGCTGGAATGCACCAATATGGTTCCCTATGCGCGGGACCTGCGCAAGGTCACCGGGGTACCGGTTTATTCCATTTACAGTTTCATCAACTGGTTCCAGGCCGGGTTGCTGCCGCGGCATTTCCCGCTAGAGGTGGATGATCCGCGCTGGATGTGACGCGGCGCGCGCAGGCTATTTCTGACTGACGGCGCTGTGCCATTCGTTCAGGAACCGCGCCCGCTTCAGTCGATCCAGGAACACCAGCAGTCCCGGCCCCAGCTGGATCGGCCGAAGGGGCGCGCTGTGATCGCTGGCTTCGACCGGGTAGCGGTGAAACGGGTAGCCGGGATCGGGATCAGAACCCCAGGCTGCCTGCAACAAATGATCGACAAAGGCTCCGGCCAGATCCGGCTGCTGGGCATTTTCCAGGATTACGGCAGTGCGCAGCATCATGTTGGTGTAATCCTGCGGATCGATGATCACGATACTGTCTGTCAGGTCCGTGCGCGCCAGCGCGTAACTGCCCAGCACATTATAGGCGATGGCGAGATCTCCGCGCGCGACATCGCGGATCATCTGCCCCGAACAGCAGTAAAGCCGCACCTCTAGCCCGCCAAAGATCTCCATCAGGCGCCAGTAAGAATCCGAGGTCCGCGCATCCTGGGTGGCAAACAGATAACCAAGGCCGCTGGTGGCGATGTCATAGGTGCCGAGACGGCCTCGGAAGCGATCGGGGTTCTGTCGTAGAAGGCGGATCAGATCCTGTCGGGTCCGGGGCAACTCCAGCCCGTTAAAGGCGGCGCGCGACAACAGCAGGGACGCAGGCTCCTGCGAAAAGGCAAAGACATGATCACGCCAGTTCGCCCAGTCCGGCATGACGTCGGGCGCGGCAGACCTGTGGCGCCGGGTATAGCCATCGTTGGCCAGTTTGGTCTGCAGGTCCATGGCAGAAGACACGGCGATATCAAACCGCGCCTGCGGGCCCGAACCCGTGGTCACCACCTCCATCAAAACAGCGCTGCTGACGGTGGTGTATTCGATGGCGGTGCCCGGCCTGTCCGCAAGAAAACTCTCGACCAGCGGCGCCAGAACATCCATGTCCGTGGTGGACAATACCCGCAGCGCCGGGGCGCCCTCGGGGCCAAACCGGCGGAACTCCTCCACTTCAAAGCTGTGTGCGGGGAGGACCAGCCCGAGGGCTGACACCATCAGCGCAAGGGAAAAGACAAGGAAACGCATGCTCCGGCTCCTGTATCTGAATGGGCGATGACCAGCTTACCACCGTGGGCTTCGGCAACTTCGCGGGCAATGGTCAGCCCGAGGCCGGAGCCGATTGTCCCGGCGGCATTGCTGCCGCGCACAAACCGTTCGGTCAGGGCGGCTGTGTCTGTGTCTTCGGGAAATCCACCTGCCTGATCTTGGACCGAGACGATGGCGTCCAGCGGTCCCTGCCGCACCGTGACCTCAACATTGGTTTCCGAAGGGGCGTATTTGATGGCGTTATCCAAAATATTGCGCACGGCGTTCTGGATCAGAATGGCATCGCCCCAGAGCGGCGCAACCCCGTCGCATGCAAACTGCAGGTCGATATCCTTCAGATCCGCCACGGGCCGCAGCCGATCGACGAGATCATGGGTCAGCGTATCAAGGGCCACCTCCTTACGTTCCAGACTGTCGGTGCGGAAGGTCACCATGGCATGATCCAAAAGCTGCCCCGCCGCGCGGGAGCTTTCGTCGATGGCGCGGATCATCTCACGCAAGGAGGCCCGGTTTTCTGCCTTGTCCACTCGGCGCAGGGTGATTTCGGCCTGTGCTCGGACCGTGGCCAGCGGCGTGCGGACCCGGTGCGCGGCCTCGGCTATGAAGTCTTCGGATCGCGCGAGGGAGACCCGCAGGCGTTCAATAAACCGGTTCAGTGATTGCACCAGTGGCAGCATTTCGCTGGGCACCGCATGGCGGACCGGGCGCAGATCCTTAGGGCCGCGGCGCGAGACAACGGCACTGAGCGCGTGCAGCGGCTGGATGCTGGATTGTGCGGCCCAGACACCAAGCAGGGCGGAAATCAGGAAAAAACCGCCGCCCATCAACATGGCCCAGCGGGTCAGCCGCCCCAGCTCGGCCGTCTGTCCTTCGCGGGTCTGAGCCACGGTGATGACCACATCGACCGGTCCGTTGTTCAGGGACAGGCGCCGGACCAGCGCCACCATGCGCAGGCTGCTGCCGCGGTAGCTTTCGGTATCAAAGGCGGGATCTCCCGGGGCAGGGCGCTGGGCGGTCTGCGGCAGGTCTTCGTATCCGGTCAGCAGCAGGCCATCCTGACGCACACTGTAGAACACCCTGTCGTCGCTGACATTGCCCAGCATCGAAAGCGCCGCATAGGGAATGTCGAGGGTGACGGCGCCGGACTGTACCCGTACCGAATCCATGATCGATGTCGCCGAGGCGAGCAGGATGCTGTCATGGGTGCGCTGAGACACGTCGCGCGTAAAGACAAGAACGGTGAAAAACAGGATCGTGGCCAGACACGCCGCGCTCATCACCACCTGCAGGATCAACCGGCGCCGCAGCGATCCGCTGGTGCGCAGGGGAGGTGGCTGGGGTGCGGGGGGCTGCGGCGGGGTCATGCCAGCGACATCCGGTAGCCCAGCCCGCGCACCGTCACGATGGCGGCGCCGGATCCAGCAAGGCGCTTGCGCAGCCGACCCACGTAGACCTCGATGGCGTTCTCCGACACTTCCTCGTCGTAGGAAAACAACCGGTCCACCAGTTTTGCCTTGGAATAAATGCTGTCTGGGGCGCTCAGGAAGATTTCTAGCAGCCGCAGTTCCTTGTTGCGCAGCGGCACCGGGGTTCCGGCCACCACAAGCGTGCCGGCCAGCGGATCAAAGACCAGATTCGCGAATCGCTGTTGGTTGGAACTGTTGCCGCCCTGACGCCGCAGAACCGCACGGCAGCGGGCTTCCAACTCGGAAAAATCAAAGGGTTTGGTGATGTAATCGTCAGCGCCAAGGTCCAGCACGCCGACCCGGTCCGACACTTCTGATCGCGCCGTCAGCACGATCACCGGGGTCTTTCCCTCGCGGGCGCGATGGGCTTTCAGGAAACTGCGGCCATCCCCGTCCGGCAACATAATATCCAACAAAATCAGATCGTAATCCGTGGTTGCGGAAAATGCCTCGGCGTCCCGGGCGCCTGGCGCATGGTCGACAACATGGCCATCCATCCGCAACCGGTCACAGACCGCAGCTGCCAGGCTCATGTTGTCCTCAACCAGCAGAAATCGCATCCCATCCCTGTCCTTGATCCGGCGCATGCTGACAGGTCTGTGACAGGTCCGTGTCAGTTTTGCGTGTTCTTCATTCAGTCATGAGCGGCTTGGCCGCCACTTGTCAAATGGGAGGACAACACATGACATTTACCCTGACCCGACGGGCCCTGATGGCTGCGGCGACCGCGACCCTTGCCCTTGGCGCACCCGCGATGGCCGAAGACATGGCCGTCGACAGCATCCATTTCCTGATTCCCGGCGGCGCTGGCGGCGGCTGGGATGGCACTGCGCGCGGCACCGGCGAGGCGCTGACCAAGGCGGGCCTTGTGGGCACCGCATCCTTCGAGAACATGTCGGGTGGTGGCGGCGGCAAGGCCATCGGCTACCTGATCGAGAACGCCGACAGCAACCACGGCACCTTGATGGTGAACTCTACCCCCATCGTGATCCGTTCGCTGACCGGGGTCTTCCCACATAACTTCCGTGACCTCACAATGGTCGCTGGCACCATCGGCGACTACGCCGCCATCGTGGTGGGCAAGGACAGTTCGATCAATTCCATGGCCGACCTGATCGCCGCCTACAAGGCAGACCCGCGCGGCACCGCCATCGGCGGCGGCTCGGTTCCGGGCGGCATGGATCATCTGGTCGCGGCCATGGTGATGAAGGCAGCGGGCGAGAACCCGACTGAGGTCAAATACATCCCCTATGACGCGGGCGGTATGGCCATGGCGGCGCTGCTGTCGGGCGAGATCAAGGCGCTTTCCACCGGGTTCTCCGAGGCCATCGATCTGGCCAACGCGGGCGAGGTGAAGATCATCGGTGTTACCGCAGATGACCGCGTACCGGCCTATGCCGATGCCATGACCATGAAGGAGCAGGGCATAGACGCGAGCTTTGTCAACTGGCGCGGTTTCTTCGGCGCCCCCGGCCTGCCGGAGGAGCGCAAGGCGGCCTATCAGGCAGCCATCGCCAAGATGTACGACACGCCCGAATGGGAAGAGGTGCGGGCTCGCAACGGCTGGGTCAACATCCACAACAGCGGCGAGGACTTCGAAAAGTTCCTGGAAGGTCAGGAAGAGGTCATCAAATCGCTGATGCAGGAACTCGGGTTCCTCTGATCCCGCGTTTCCAAACCGGCGTCGCCTCCGGGGCATCGATAGATCTGCCCGGCAGGCGACGCCATTCCATTTTCCAAGACGTACCCGGAGGAGAACATGGCGCTTGATCGATGGATCGCGCTGGTCATTCTGCTGATCAGCCTCACCTATGGCTATGCGGCCTATTTCACCATGGACGCAGGCCTTCCCCCCTTCATGAAATTCAATGCCATCTGGCCCAGCACCTTTCCCAAGGTCCTGTCGGTGCTGGCGGCCATCTGCGCCCTGATCATTGTGTTGAGCCCGCAAAAGGGCGACAGCGGCCCCAAGGTTGGCGACATCGATCACCGGCGGCTTGGCGATTATAAACTGGGGCAGGCGCTGGCGCTTCTGGCTCTGATGGTGGCCTATGCGCTCTTGCTGCGCCCGGCAGGGTTCCTGATCTCCACGGTGGGCTTCCTGACCCTTGGCGCGGTGATCCTGGGCGAGCGCAAGCTGCACGTCCTGCTGCCCATCGCGGCGCTGGCTGCGGGCGGCGTCTGGTATCTGGTGCAAGAGGTTCTGGGGATCTTCCTCAGCCCCTGGCCGATCTTCTTTGGCGTGGGAGGCTGATATGTTCGAAGGTATCATGATTGGCCTTTCCAGCGCCTTTTCCCTGACGAACCTGATGATGGTGATCGGCGGCTGTCTGATCGGCACGTTCATCGGCATGCTGCCGGGCCTGGGCCCGATGAGCATCATCTCCATCATGATCCCGGTGGCGATCACCATCGGCGACCCTTCTGCGGCGCTGATCCTTCTGGCCGGGGTCTATTATGGCGCGATCTTTGGCGGCTCGACCTCGTCTATCCTGATCAATGCGCCGGGGGTTGCTTCGACCGTGGCGACTTCGTTTGACGGCTATCCGTTGGCGCGGCAGGGCAAGGCCGGTAAGGCGTTGACGGTGGCGGCGATCTCGTCCTTCTGCGGGGGCAGCATCGGCGCGGTGCTGTTGATGATCTTTGCGCCCGCGCTGGCAACCGTGGCGCTGCTGTTCCATTCCGCAGAGTATTTTGCGCTGATGGTGGTGGGGCTGTCGGCCATCGCGGCCTTTGCCGGAACCGGTCAGGTGGTGAAGGCGCTGCTGATGACGTTGCTGGGGCTGATCATGGCCACCGTGGGCGAGGGCGCGCTGTTCAATATGCCGCGTTTCACCATGGGGATCATGGATCTGCAGTCCGGCTTTGGTTTTATCACCCTTGCCATGGCCATGTTCGCCCTGCCCGAGGCGCTGTATCTGGTGCTGGATCCCAGCCGTTCCAAGACGGACGGTGGCAGCAGCGAGATCAGGGACCTGCGCATCACGCGGGACGAGGCGCGCGCGATTGCCCCGGTGATTGGTCGCCAATCGATCCAAGGGTTTTTGATCGGGGTGTTGCCGGGGGCAGGGGCCACCATTGCGTCCTTCCTGGGCTATGCGGTGGAGCGCAATATTGCGCCCAAGGAGGAGCAGGAGCAGTTCGGCAAGGGCTCGGTCAAGGGGCTGGCCGCACCGGAAAGCGCCAATAACGCGGCCTGCACCGGATCCTTCGTGCCGCTGCTGACGCTGGGCATTCCCGGATCGGGCACCACGGCGATCCTCTTGGGTGCGCTCATCGCGCTCAATGTCTCGCCGGGGCCGCGCCTGATGATCGACGAGCCGCAGATCTTCTGGGCAGTGATCATCTCCATGTATGTGGGTAATCTGGTGCTGCTGGTGCTGAACCTGCCGCTGATCCCCTATATCGCCAAGGTGCTGGCAGTGCCGCGCAACTACCTGATCCCCTTCATCCTGTTCTTCACCTTGATGGGGGCCTACATCGGGCAGAACAACGCAACCGAGTTGCTGATCCTCGTTGGGCTTGGCGTCTGCGCGACCATACTGAGGTTCGCGGATTACCCACTTGCCCCTTTGTTGATCGGCTTCATCCTTGGCTCAATGCTGGAGGACAACTTTGCCCGGGCGATGCAGCTTTATGACGGGCTGGGCTTCCTGCTGGACCGGCCGATGACGCTGGCGCTTCTGGTGCTGGCGGGGCTTCTGGTGCTGTTGCCAAGCTATCGCGCGCGCCGGGCACGGCTGCGGCAGGCAGGGGTGTCCGACGGCGACTGAGTATTAGCCCTGAAATTATGAACTGGCCCGGGCGGACATGCCGGGCCAGTCTTTTTGTCTGCGTCGGATGGTCCTCTGTCTGACGCTCGCCCACTCTGGCAGGGTCTTACGGGAACGCGCGCAGATGCCGGGAGGGCTGCACATGAAATCACTTACCTTGACCCTTGTTCTGTCAGTCCTGCCGCTGGCCGCCTTCGCGGATGTGCTGGAGGTGCAGAAGGTTACCGATGATGTCTGGGCGCTGGTTGGTCCGAAAAGCCAGCGCAACACTGAAAACCTTGGCAACAATGCCACCTTCGGCGTGGTGGTCACCTCCGAGGGGGTGGTGCTGATGGATCCCGGCGGTTCGTGGAAAGGCGCCGAGATGATTGACGCCACCATAGATCAGATCACCGATCAGCCGGTGACCTATGTGATCGACACCGGCGGGCAGGATCACCGCTGGCTGGGCAATGGCTATTGGCAGGCGCAAGGCGCAACCGTGATCGCATCCGAGGCTGCCGTGGCGGATCACAAGGACCGACAGTCTATGCAGATGACGATGCTTTCGCAGCTATTGGGCGATGAACTGGCAGGCACCGAGCCGCGCTATGCCGATGTGACCTTTGAAACGGGTCATGATCTCATGGTCGGTGGTCTGACCTTCCAGATCACCCATCACGGGCAGGCCCATACGCCGGGCGACAGTTTTGTCTGGCTCAAGGACCGCGATGTGATGTTCACCGGGGATATTGTTTATGTGGAGCGGATCCTTGGCGTCGGGCCGCAGTCAAATGCCAAAAGCTGGATCGAGACCTTTGAGGCGATGGCGGCCTATGAGCCGACCCATGTGGTTCCCGGCCATGGCCGCGCCACCACGCTGGAACAGGCCCGCGCCGATACCTACGACTACCTTGTGAACCTGCGCTCCCAGATCGGTGCCCTGATCGAAGAGGGCGGCGACATCATGGACGCGCCCGGGATTGATCAATCTGCCTTTGCCGGGCTTGAGCAATTCGACAGCCTGGCCGGGCGCAATGCGCAGACGGTCTATGAGGAGATGGAGTGGGAATAACCCCGCTTGCCGTTCTGTAACCTGTAGCCGCCTCCATCCCGGGGGCGGTTTTTGTTTCGGCCTGTGTTGTCAGGCCTGTGTCATCAAGCCTGTGTCATCAAGTCGTTACAAAATCTTCACTGGAACGCGCGCCATATTTCCAATATTCATGAAATATGGAAAAAGAGATTCCCTCCCGCCTGACCACGCTTGGTCATCCACAGCGACTGGCCATTTTCCGGCTGCTGATGCGGCGCTATCCGGACCGGATGCCCGCAGGTGAAATCGCCGGGGCGCTGGATCTGAAGGCAAGCACCCTTTCCACCTATCTGTCTGCGCTGATGCAGGCGGGGTTGGTGACGCAGGAACGGGCCGGGACCTCGCTGCTCTACACCGTCGATATGTCAGCGGTGCAACAGACCTTTGACTATCTGATGCTCGATTGTTGTCGCGGGCGTCCGGACCTTTGCCTGCCCGCCGCCACTTCCCCCCAAACAGGACACCCCGCCATGACCGCGCGCAAATACAACGTGCTATTCATCTGCACTGGAAATTCCGCTCGCTCGATCTTTGCCGAAAGCATCCTGCGCGACCGGGCGCCGGATCGCTTCAACGTCTATTCCGCCGGAACCCGACCCCAGTCAGACCTGAACCCCTTCGCGGTGGAGGTGCTGCAATCCAAGGGGCACGACACCGCGCATCTGCGGGCCAAGAACACGTCTGAGTTTACAGGTCCTGGTGCGCCGCAGATGGATTTCGTTTTTACCGTCTGCAATCAGGCCGCCAATGAGGAGTGCCCGGCCTGGGACGGTCAGCCGATCAGTGGCCACTGGGGCATGCCGGACCCGGTCAAGGCCGAGGGCACCGATGCCGAAAAAAGCCTCGCCTTCCATCAGGCTTATGGCGCGCTGAAACGCCGGATCGAGGCCTTTACGGCGCTGCCCATCGAAACACTGGACCGCATCGCCCTGCAACACGCGGTGGATGATATCGCCAGCCAAGCACAGGAAGACACCCAATGACCACATATGCTTTGAACGGCCTTGGCCGGATCGGAAAACTTGCCCTGAAACCGCTGCTGGAGCAGGGCGCGCAAATCGCCTGGATTAACGACGCGCTGGGTGATCCGGAAATGCACGCACATCTTCTGGAGTTCGACACGGTGCATGGGCGCTGGGATGCAGAGTTTTCCCATGATGCAGACAGCGTGACGATCAATGACATGCGTCTTCCCTTCATCGGCACCTCCGATCTGTCCAAACTGCCGCTCGACGGCGTGGATGTGGTCATCGACTGCACCGGTGTGTTCAAGACAGAGGCCAAGCTTGCCCCTTATTTCGACGCGGGCGTGAAAAAGGTCGTGGTCTCCGCCCCGGTCAAGGATGGCGATACGGCCAATATCGTCTATGGCGTCAATGAGGGCACCTATGATCCGGCGCGCCACAGCATCGTGACGGCTGCCAGTTGCACCACCAATTGCCTGGCGCCTGTGGTCAAGGTGATCCACGAAAATCTGGGTATCCGGCACGGCTCCATCACCACCATCCACGATGTCACCAATACCCAGACGATCGTCGACCGCCCAGCCAAGGACCTGCGCCGGGCGCGCTCGGCGCTGAATTCGCTGATCCCGACAACCACAGGCAGCGCCACGGCAATTACCCTGATCTACCCGGAGCTGACCGGGCGCCTGAATGGCCATGCGGTGCGGGTGCCGCTGCTGAATGCTTCGCTCACCGACTGCGTTTTCGAGGTGGAGCGCGAAACCACCGCCGAAGAGGTCAACGCCCTGTTCAAAGCTGCCGCGGAAGGGGAGCTGGAGGGCATCCTTGGCTATGAGACCCGCCCGCTGGTCTCGACCGATTACACCAATGATCAGCGCTCTTCGATCGTGGATGCGCCCTCGACCATGGTGATCAATGGCACCCAGGTGAAGGTCTATGCCTGGTATGACAATGAAATGGGCTACGCTTGGCGCCTTGTCGATGTGGCCCTGATGGTCGGAGCCTCACTGTGAACCATCGCCCCGAGGGACTGTCGGCCTATATCGCGGTGACGGCGGCCTATTGGGCCTTCATGCTCACCGATGGGGCGCTGCGGATGCTGGTCCTCTTGCATTTTCACACCCTTGGATTCTCTCCGGTGCAGCTGGCCTATCTCTTTGTCCTTTATGAGATCGCCGGGATGGTGACCAACCTCTCGGCGGGCTGGATCGCGGCGCGGTTCGGGCTGGCGGCGACGCTTTATGCCGGGCTGGGGTTGCAGATCGTGGCGCTGGGCGCGCTGACGCAGCTGGATCCGGACTGGGTCATCGGCGCCTCGGTCGTCTTCGTGATGTGCGTGCAGGGGATTTCCGGTGTGGCCAAGGATCTGGCCAAGATGTCGTCGAAATCGGCGGTGAAACTGCTGGCGCCATCCGCAAACGGTGGGCTGTTTCGCTGGGTGGCGGTGCTGACCGGATCGAAGAACGCGGTGAAGGGGCTGGGCTTTTTGCTGGGGGCGGCGCTGCTGGCGACGCTTGGGTTCAGCTGGTCCATCATTGCCATGGCCGTGGTTCTGGCGCTGGTCTTTGCCGCTATCGTGACGCTGATGCCGCCGGGACTGCCGACCGGGCGCAAGGGCGCAAAGTTTTCCGAGGTGTTCTCGAAATCCGCCAATGTGAACTGGCTGTCAGCGGCGCGGGTGTTCCTGTTCGGCGCGCGCGATGTCTGGTTCGTGGTGGGCATCCCGATCTATTTTTACGCGGTGCTGTCGGATGGATCCGAGGCGGGCAACCGCGCGGCCTTCTTCATGATCGGCACATTCATGGCGGTGTGGATCATCCTCTATGGTGCGGTGCAGGCCGCTGCACCGTGGCTGCTGGGCGCAGCCAAACGGCCTGAGGGCGCCTTGATCCGCGCCGCGCGCGGCTGGGCGCTGGCGCTTTTTACCGTGCCTGCGGCGCTGACCCTGGCGGTCTGGATGTCGCCGGAGCCGCAGCCTTGGCTGACAGCGGTTCTGGTCCTTGGCCTTCTGGCCTTTGGGGCGCTGTTCGCGGTGAACTCTTCGCTACATTCCTACCTGATCCTCGCCTTCACCAAGGCTGAGCGGGTGACGATGGATGTCGGGTTCTACTACATGGCCAATGCGGGCGGGCGCCTCGCTGGTACGCTTCTGTCCGGGCTGACCTATCAGGCCGGGGGGCTGGCGCTTGTTCTGGGGACGGCGGCCCTAATGGTGGCGCTGTCGGCGTGTGCTGCAGGCAAATTGCATGTCGAAGGGGCGGAGGTTACGCCATGAGCATCTTTGAAAGATATCTGAGCGTCTGGGTCGCGCTGGCCATGGTGGCGGGTATCGTCATCGGCAATATCGCACCCGCGCTGGTGCAGATGATCGCGGCAGCGGAGCTGGCGCGTGTCAATCTGGTGGTTGCAGTGCTGATCTGGGCGATGGTCTATCCGATGATGGTCGGCGTCGATCCGGCCGCGGTGAAGGATGCTTTCAAACAGCCGCGGGGCTTGGGCATCACGCTGGTGGTCAACTGGCTGATCAAACCCTTCACCATGGCGCTGTTGGGGCTGTTGTTCTTCGAAGGCATCTTTGCCGATCTGGTATCGCCCGAGGATGCGCAGCAATACATCGCCGGTTTGATCCTTCTGGGCGCGGCGCCCTGTACCGCGATGGTCTTTGTCTGGTCGCAACTGACGCGGGGGGATGAGAATTACACCCTGCTGCAGGTGTCGCTGAATGATGTGGTGATGGTCTTTGCCTTCGCGCCCATCGTCGCCTTCCTGCTTGGCGTCACAGATATCGAAGTGCCCTGGGAGACGCTGGTTCTGTCGGTGATCCTCTTTGTGCTGCTGCCGCTGTTGGCCGGGATCTGGACCCGGAAAAGGCTGGGCAGCGCGGCGCGGATTGAGGGGTTTCAGGCCCACGTCAAACCCTGGTCGGTGATTGGGTTGATCGCGACGGTGACGATCCTGTTCGGCCTGCAGGGGCAGGTGATCCTGGACCGGCCCGAGGTTATCGCGCTGATCGCGGTGCCCATCCTGATCCAGTCCTATGGGATCTTCGCGCTGGCCTATGGCGCGGCCTTCGCGCTGAAGATGCCGCACCGGATCGCGGCGCCTTGCGCCCTGATCGGCACCTCGAACTTCTTTGAACTCGCGGTCGCGGTTGCGATCTCGCTGTTCGGGCTGAATTCCGGCGCCGCGCTGGCCACTGTGGTCGGTGTGCTGGTCGAGGTGCCGGTGATGCTGTCGCTGGTGGCCTTTGCCAACCGGACCCGCAGCCGGTTTCCCGGCAACGGGTGAGGGCACAGAGGGACTATAATCAGACCCGGCCCATGCCGATGAACAGCTGGCGATCCTGATCCTTGATCGCTCGACGCCCGTGCATGATGCGGGTATTGTCGAGCACAGCGATATCGCCGTCCTGCCAGTTGATCTCGGTGGTGCTGTCTTCGGCCAGTTCGCGCAGCTCCTCGATCTCTTCGGCGCTGACGAGGCTGCCATCTGCCAGCCGGTAGACGGGCGGCTCGTAATTGTGCGACGGACCCAAAACCGCATTGGCAAAACCCGCAGCGCCGGACAGGGCCGAGGGCCGCACCGGGTTCAGCGTGATGTGATAGGTGAGCGAGCCGTCCTCGTGCATGTCGAAATCCTGGTTCGGGATCGCTGCCTTGAATTGCAGGATATGCTCTTCGGTCACCTCTTCAGGTTCCGAGATCGCGGGGTGTTCATTGGCCAGGTAGCGTTTCCACAAAAGTTCCGGCAGCTTGCGCGAGACGGTCATCGGCTGGCTCCACCGGGCGCGCTGTGCGTCCGACATGCTGGCCAGCACATCACGCCCGTCGCAGATCGTGGTCTGCGAGCCTTCAAAGGCGGCCTTGGCGGAGTAGAAGGCGACGATATCGGGGCAGACTGGGGTGTTGCCGTTTTCGATATGCAGGCCGATCGGGCCAAGCCCGGCATCCACCATCTGGGTGTTGCGCTCGGAAAATTCCCGTGCGGGGTCAAAGGTGATGGTGCTGCACAGCTCGGCTGTCAGGGCGCTGAAGGCGGCCATGTCGACGTCAAAGCCCCGCAGCAGCGCCCAGCCGTCGCGGCTCAGATGGTCGCGGACGGCGGCAATGGCGGGGGCATCGATCTGGCTGCCGGTGCGCGCGGCGCGGATCACGGTATAGGTCATGTTTGGTCTTTCTACTTGAAATCAGAAGGGTCTAGGCGCGGCGCAGGCTGTCCAGGGCGGCGATGGTTTTCTCGGCGCGGGCCTGAGCCCCGACAGAGCGATCGACCAGCTGCGGGAACAGCCGCTGGACTTTGACAAAGAACCGCTCTTTGCCGCGGGGAAAGCTTTCGCGTTTGCCTTTGCGGATTGCCTCCCAGGCTTCTGCAGCCACCCGTTCGGCGCTGTCGAGCGTCATGTCCAGCGGTTCGATCAGGGCGCCGAATTCGCTTTCGGCGGCGGTGCGGGCGGCGCGCGGGGCGATGTAGGTGACGCCAACGCCGCTGCCAGACAATTCGCGCCGCAGCGCGTCAGAAAAGCCCCGCAGGCCGAACTTCGTCGCCGAATAGGCCGCGAAATAGGGGTAGGCGATATCGCCGAAGACAGAGCCGATGTTTGCCACGCGTCCCTTGCCTGCGCGCAGGGCGGGCAACAGATCCCGGGTCAGCGCGATCGGGGCCATCAGGTTTGTGTCCGTCATCGCCTGCAGCTGAGCGTCGCCAAGATCCGTCAGCCGCCCGACGGTCAAGCAGCCGGCATTGTTGATCAGGATATCAAGCCGCCCACCGACCTGCACCACCAGCCTTGCGCGATCCTCAGCAAGGGTCACGTCTGCGGGCAGGATGGCGCTCTCAGGCAATCCTGCGAGCGTGGCGGTCTCTTCCAGCTTGTGCCGGCTGCGTCCGGTGATCAGCGGCACATGGCCAAGGCGTGCGGTTTCCATCGTCAGCGCCCGGCCGATGCCGGATCCCGCGCCGGTGATGAGAACGGTCTTTTTCTGGGTCATGAGGCAAGGCTTTCGGCTGTCTGGGAAAGAGGCTGCGCCGGGCGGTCGTTGATAATCCGGGCGGCGACGGCGCGGTTCGGGGTGCCTGCCGCAAAGAGCAGGCCCGGCTCTGTCGGAGAGGTCAGGATTACCGCCGCAGGCTGCGCATAGGGCGGGATCCCTTCCAGTGCGGCGGCGATGTCTGTGCCGCTGATCGGAGCCACGGCGGCGACCACGAGAACCAGCGATCCGTCCTGGTGCAGACCAAGGGCCGAGCTGACGACGCGGGGATCGGCGTTGATCCTTTGCTCGACCCACTCGGGTGAGATGTTGCGTCCGGCGCCGGTGACGATCAGCGCGTCCTTGCGCCCGTCCACGATCAGACGCCCGTTTTCGATGCGGCCTAGATCGCCGGTGTGCCAGCGGGCAGGGGGCGGATCGCCATTGAGATACCCGGTCATCACGGTGGGGCCTGCGACGGTGATCTCGTCGTCGATGATCTGAACGTCGAGCCCCTCCAGAATCTCTCCGACGGTGCCGATGGCATTGTGTCCGGGGCGGTTCATAGCCACCACGGCGCAGCATTCCGACAGACCGTAGCCTTCGTGCGCCGGGATGCCGACAGCCTCGGCGGCGTGCAACAGCGCGGGCGAACTGGCAGCGCCGCCGACGGCCACGAAGCGTAGTGAGTTGGGCGCCCGGCCGTCCTTGCTGCTGAGGTCTTGAACCCAGCGCCCCAGAAGCGCGGGCGCCAGCAGGCTGGTGGTGGGCCTTTCGCGGGCAAAGGCGGCGGTCAATGGTCCGATTTCGGCGCCGAACAGAGTGCGCGTGGCGTTGAAGTCAAACCGGGTTTCCGCGCCCGCCAGAATGGGCAGGAAGATCCCGCAGATCTGTTCCAGAAGCTGCGCCAAGGGCAGGATCGACAGGTGGCGATCGCTGTGCGTCGGGGCCACCACGGGCAGCAGTGCATTCAGCGAGGCCTGCAACTGGCTGCTTCCGATGACAACGCCCTTGGGGCGCCCGGACGAGCCGGAGGTGTAGATGATCCGCTCTGCCTTGGAGGCTGCCGAGGTCGGGGCTGGTAGTGCTGCGGCATCGGTGTGGCTGAGCGACAGGAGGATCTCCGGCAAAGCGCTTTGCCCGGCGGTTTCGGGTGCGGTGATCAGCGCGCCGATCCCGGCGTCCTTGATCACATGGGCAATCTGCTCGGGCGCAAAGAAAAACGGCAGCGGCACCTGCCGACGGCCGGTGAGGGTTAGCGCCAAATCGGCCACGACATAGGCGCAGCCGCCCGGAAGGGCGATGCCAACGGTACGCGGCGCACCGTCCAGCCGCGCCGCAAGCGCGGTGACTTCGGCGGCAAGATCGGCCCAGGTCAGGCTGTCGCCATCGCCGGAAAAGGCAACCGTTTGCGGGCGCTCTGCCGCGTGACACCACAGGGCCTCGAATACCATGTCCATTATGCAGCGCCTCCCTGAAGGCCCGGCAGTGATGCAGGCGCAGCGGTGCCGGGCGTCAACAACGCGAGATCCGTCTCGGTCTCGATAAAGGCGCAGACCCAGGGATCAGTGTCGTAATAGCTGCCCCAGTTGGCTGGGTCCGCCACGCGGTCCGCCGCAGCGGCGCAAAGGGGGATATAGCCCAGCCCGGTGCGCGTCAGCAGGCGGCGCAGGGGCAGGGTGGCAGTGAATACGCCGCAGACCACGCCCTGCTGCCGTCCCCAGTCGATCATGCGGTCGAGCAGGGGCAATACCGGAAAGGGCGACACCGAGGCCAGGGATGTGACCTCCATGATCTGGCTGGCGTGGATATCGCGTCCGGTGCGTTCCTTCAGGACCTCGCAGAAATCGCCATTCAGGTAGCAGTCCGAGAAAAACCCGTCCTGCGCCGTGCGGATCCCGGCGGCGCAGAGGATCTTACCCTCTGCGTTGGAGGCTGCTGCCAGAACCGGGGCAAAGCCTTTGACCTGCGCCGCATAGGTGGTGTCGTAAACGTCACGGATATGGGCCTCAGCGGCTTCACGGCCGGGAGAGGTCGGCGTCAAAAACTCAATTCGCATGGAGCGCCTCGCTTGGATTTCCTGTTGTCTAGGGAAATCGCCCGCCAGGCTTACAGCCCGCTTACAGGTTCGCAGAACCATGGGCGGAGGAGGTCAAGTATCTGTGATGTTTTATGAAAATTCGATGCTGAACCGGCTGCCACCGCCATCCCGGTCAGCAATGTCGACCCGGGCGCCATGGGCCTCGGCCACGGCCTTTACAATGGCCAGGCCAATTCCTGAGCCCTTGCCTTGGCCCGGCTCGGAGCCGCGGTTGAAGCGTTCGAACAGCGCCTCACGTTCCGTCTCCGGCACCCCGGGACCGCGATCCAGAACCGCGATGCCGGGTGGATTTGCCATGACGCAGATTTCAACCACGGTTCCGGCGGGCGAATAGATCAGCGCATTGCGCACGAGATTGTCCAGCGCGATGGCCAGAAGGCCCTCATTGCCGCGGATCCGGACGCCCTTGGCGCCGGTTACGGCGAGGCTTTTGCCCGCGCGGATGGCGTTCGGGGCCTGAGCGCAGGATATCTGCACCGCCAGATCGTCCAGAGCAATCTCCTGAAAGGTCGAAGGTTCCAGCGCATCGGCCCGGGCCAGATCGATCAGCTGTTCAAAGATCTGCTCTAGCTGTTTCAGATCCTGTTTGAGGCGTTGGCGGACCTCGGCGTCACCGATGGTATCGACGCTGGAGTGCAGCACCGCGAGAGGGGTGCGGACCTCATGCGCCACATTGGAGGAAAACTCGCGCTGCGACCGGTAGCCTTTTTCCAGCCGGGCAAAGGCGCTGTTAACGGCAGCGACGAGGGGCACGATCTCGGACGGCAACCCTTCGGGCGAAAGGCGCTGGTCCGGGGCGTCGGGGCCGATACTGTCGGCCTGCTGCATGACGCGATCCAGCGGCCGCAGGGAGAGCCGCGCCGCCAGCAGCGCCGATGACAGTACCAGCACCGCGCCAAGAATGATCCAGATGATCTGCTCTTCTACCTCGTGCCACATGGCATCAAAGATGCTGGTATCGGCGATGGGGGCATAGGCCGAGGCAAGGACGCAGATCTTCAGCCCTGCATTGATGCCGCACAGAGCCATGCCGCGCCGCTCTCCCGGCAGGTCAATCTCGGCTGCGGTGCCAAGCGGCAGCGGTGCAATCTGCGCCTTGATCTGCGGAGAGGTCTCACCGCCCGCGAGCAGCTCCATTTCCGGGCCAAACACCGTATAGCGATAGGCACCCTCGGCGCCGCGAAACCGGAGCGATTGCACCGGCAGGCCATAATTCTCCGCCTCCGGGTCGGCCTGAACCAGAACTTCGTTTGCTTCGCGCAGCAGGGTCTCTTCGAGGTTTTCTTCCAGATGTTCGAAAAACTCGGAGATCAGGATCGTGACGGACATTGCGATGGCAAGCAGCAGCGCCAGGACGATATTGACTGTCAGCTTGCGCTGCAGTGAGCCCGGTCCGCCAAGGGGGGCATGGGCAGACTGGGTGAGGGCGGCCTTCATTGACCGTCGTCTTCCATCAGGTAGCCGATGCCCCGCAGCGTGTGGACGGTGCTTGCGGCGCCCAGATCCTGCAGTTTCTTGCGCAGCCGGTGAATCGCGACTTCGATGGCGTTCGGCGTTGGCGGCGCATCAAATCCGTAAAGCGCGTTCTCAATGCTGTCCTTGGACAGGATGCGCCCCTTGCGGCGCATGAAGACCTCCAGCAAATCCAGCTCGCGACGGGAAAACCGGGCGGGCTGGCCAGCAATCTCAACGGAACGATCGTTGGTGTCAAAGCGGATGTTGCCAAGGCTCAGCTTCAGCCCCAGCGCACCGCCCGGGCGGCGCAGAACGGCGCGGATGCGGGCGATCAACTCGCTGCTGTCAAAGGGTTTGACCAGATAATCGTCAGATCCGGCGTTGAGGCCCTTCACTCGTTCGTCCAGTGCATCACGGGCGGTGCAGATGATCACCGGCGTGTCGGCATTGGCCTGTTTGATCCCATCAAGCACCGACAGCCCGTCCATGTCCGGCAGGCCCAGGTCGAGGATGATCGCGTCATAGGAATAACTGCGCGCGGAATGCACCGCATCCGCGCCAGTCGCCACCCAGTCGACGACGAAATCATTGCTTTCAAGGCTGGCACAGGTGTTTTGCGCCAACCTTTCGTTGTCTTCCACATAGAGAAGCCGCATGGGCTGCGATCCTATTTGCGCAGGTAGGTCACGGTTGACCCATCATCGGCCTTGAAGGAAACATGTGCAAGGTCTCCGTTCTGATCATACCAGACATCGCGTTCGAGATCGCCTGAGATACGATAGTGATGGGCGCGCAGCTGGCCGCTGCGGGTGGGGACATTCTGAACACCCAGATCGATCACCCGCACCGACATGACGCTGCCGTCGATGGTGTTGAGCAACTGGCGGCGTTTCAGAATATCGTCGTTCCACAGGCTTGCGGGCAGCAGGCCGCGCCCCTTTTCGCTGATCTGATGCGCGTCGCCGTCATCATCGGTGGCCGAGCGGATCGAGGTCATCTTGCCATTTGCCCATGTCTCGACGCTGTTCTGCTTGAAGGCATAGGCATTGACGCGGATCAGCGGGATCTTGACGGCGATATCGGTGACGACCTGAACGGAGTATTTGGCAGCAGAGCCGGAGAAGCTGTAGCTGAGCTCTCCGATGTCCTTGCCCTTGCGAATGACGTCAAAGCGCAATGCGCCCTGGCTGGGTGGGGAAGAGGCCAATACCGGCGTTGCCAGCCCGATGGCTGTGACCAGAACGGCGAGTTTCCTGAGGATCTGCATGACACGCTCCTTGCGATATTTGTACAGGGTTGGCGCCCGATATGGGTGGTGCCGCTTACGCGAACCTTACGGGCGTGACCGGGGCATGGGCCGTGCGTGGCGATAAATGCAAAAAGGGAGCCTGCGTTTGCAGGCCCCCTTCAGGTTCTGGGATTTTTTTGGAGTTACTCGGCGGGCGAGGGTGCTGCGCCGGTTTCCGGGTGGTGGTGGTGCGAGCCCACCGGCCGGATCAGGAGGTTGGCAAAGAAGGCCACAATCAGCAGAGCCGCCATGCAATACATGGTCGTATTGTAAAGGCTCGGCGTCGGATCGACGATGCCCTGCGGTGCGATCTCCATCAGCTTGGCGATTGTCACCGTCTTGGCGGACACCAGAGCGTCCAGCTGCGACACCGGCGCGCCAAAGGCAGTTTCAAAGGCCTGCGCATCCACCTTGGCGGCCAGATCGGTGATCGCATTGTTCACCGACATCTGACGCAAGGACGTGATCGCAAGCGGACCCAGCACACCAGCGGTGGACCATGCGGTCAGCAACCGGCCGTGAATGCCGCCCACGTGCATGGTGCCGAACATATCCGCCAGATAGGCCGGGATGGTGGCAAAGCCGCCGCCATACATCGAGAAGATGATCATCGTCGCGACGTAGAAGCCGATCAGATAGAACATCGACGGGTTCGCGGCGCCTGCAGTGGCGAAATAGGGGATCGACAGGTACAGGATCGTGCCCAGGATGAAGAAGGCGTGATAGGTGTTCTTGCGCCCGATGAAGTCAGAGGTCGAGGCCCAGAAGAAGCGGCCGACCATGTTGAAGACCGAAATCATCAGAACATAGGTCGAAGCAAAGGCCGCGGTCACGATCAGCGGCATGGTGGTGCCGTAGATTTCGGACATCATCGTCTTGGCGACGCCGATCACACCGATGCCAGCCGTCACGTTGAAGCACAGCATCACCCACAGCTGCCAGAACTGCGGTGTTTTCAGCGCCTGGTCGATATGGACGTGGTTCTTGGTGATCAGACCCGAAGCGGCCGGTTTCGGCTCCCAACCTTCGGGTTTCCAGCCCTCTGCCGGAACGCGATAGCTGAAGGAGGCGATGATCATCACAATGAAATAGACGATGCCAAGGGTCAGGAAGGTGGAGGATGCGCCGGTGTCGCCGGTGCCAACCACATAGATGCCAGCCTCGCCGCCGCCGGGCAGGGCTGCCGCCTGGGACGCCGATGCGATGACGACCTCAACCATGCCGTTTGCGGTCTGGGCAAACACTCGGCCGCCTTCGATCACGGTGTCGATGGCTTCGCGCGTGCCAAGGTATTCAGGTGCCTTGGCATAGATGGACAGCAGCCAGCCTTTGACCGGGGCCGCGATCATCGCGCCGCCGCCAAAGCCCATGATGGCCATGCCGGTTGCCATGCCGCGACGGTCCGGGAACCAGCGCAGAAGGGTTGAAACCGGCGAGACATAGCCAAGGCCCAGACCGCAGCCGCCGAGGGCGCCATAGCCAAGGTAAACGAGCCACAGTTGATGGCTGGCGATCCCTGCCGAGCCGATGAGGAAACCGCCGCCCCAGCAGAAGGCAGCAACGGTGCCGACCATGCGCGGGCCAACTTTTTCCAGCCATTTGCCGGCAAAGGCAGCAGCCAGGCCGAGGAACACGATGGCGACCGAGAAGATCCAGACCACCGAGGTCAGGCTCCAGTCGTCAGCAGCGGGGCTGACAACGCCCAGCTGGCGCGTCAGAGCAGGGTTGAATACGGACCAGGCGTAGACCGAGCCGATGCACAAGTGGATGGCGATCGAGGCCGGGGGTACCAGCCAGCGGTTGAAGCCGGGGCCTGCGACGATGTTTTCCTTCAGCAGAAAGGAAAGCGGCCCCCGATTGGGTGCGGAACTCATATGGATTATCCTCCAAATTATTGACCGGCTGGCGTCTCTCTCCTCCCCGAGGTCGGCTGCCGAAGCTGGGCATGCGAGCGCATGCGACATGGTAGTCTTCGGCTGTTGTGAAGGGGTGCGTCAATGTTTTAAATATAAAAAACAATAACTTACGCTGACGTTTTGTCGGAGCGCTATAGTCGCGACCCGGGACAATTTGGACATTTTGGAAATTGTTTCCCAGCCAGGGGGTAAAATTTGCGCCAGTTTGTCCGGTTGTTCAATTCGGTAAAAATATGCGTGATCAGGTACCAGCAGCGGTTTCGGCAGAGGGCGCCAGAGCGCGAGGGGATGGACGATTCCCGGCTTACAATCCCCAGGAGGCGCATTTGCGGTCGATGGTCTTTCGCGAGACGCCCAGCCTGCGGGCGGCTTCCGAGCGGTTGCCATCGACAGCCTCCAGCGCGCGCAGGATCTCGCGCCGCTCGATCTGATCCAGCGGTTCGATCTGGCCGCTGCCGTCCGCCGGGTGGGCCAGCGTTTCCAGGGGAAAGCTGCCAAAGATCAAAGAGCGCTCGATGAAGTTGCGCAGCTCCCGGATATTGCCCGGCCACTTATGGCGCAGCAGGGCACTGCGGGTACGGGGATCGATCTGCAAGGGCGCGCGGGTCAGCTGCTCGGCGATCTCCTGCACGAACAACTCGGCCAGTTCCACCACATCGGTGCCGCGCTGGCTCAGCGGGGGCATCACCGCTTCGATCACATTGAGGCGAAAGAACAGATCCTCGCGGAAACGCCCGGCGGCGACTTCGTCCTTCAGCGATTTGCTGGTGGAGACGACAAAGCGCACATCCAGCTGGGTGCTGCGTTCGGTGCCAACAGGGCGGACCAAGCCATCCTCCAGCACCCGCAACAATGCCGCCTGCGCCGACGCGCTGAGACCTGCGATCTCGTCCAGGAACACGGTTCCGCCCTGCGCCGAGGGCAGCAGCCCCTCGCGTCCACCTTGCGCGCCGGGGAAGGCGCCGGGCGCATGGCCGAAGAGTTCGAATTCTATCATCTCTGCCGGAATGGAAGCGCAGTTGATCGGCACAAAGGGATGCGCCGCCCGGTCCGAGGCTGCGTGCAGGTGCCGCGCCGCGACTTCCTTGCCGGTACCAGAGGCGCCGGTGATCAGAACCGGCGTGCTGACATCGCGGACCTGATCCAGCACCCGCCGCACATCGGCGATCGCATCCGAGCTGCCGATCAGTTGGTTGCGCAACCTGCGCCCGGTGTCGGCGCTGTTCAGCTCGTGCAGCAAAAGGGCGTTCTCGCGCCGCAGCTGAGCCATCTGGATGCAGCGTTGTACCGCATTCAGCATTTGGTTCGAGCGGAAGGGCTTCAAAACAAAATCCGCAGCCCCGGCGCGCATCGCCTCGATCGCGGTTTCCAGATCCGCATAGGCGGTGATCATGATGGTATCGGTAAACCCGCCGGCGCTGCGCTGATGGGCCAGCCAGTCGATGCCCTTTTGACCGGGCATGATGTTGTCCAGGATCATCACATCGAAATGCCGCTGGGCCAGCAGCTCTCCGGCTTCTTCGGTCGTCGCGGCCTCAGCGACCTCTCGGCAGTGGGGCGCGAGCGTTTTGACCAGGAAGTTGCGCATGCCCGGTTCGTCATCCACCACCAGGATGCTGGCCTGCGCCAGTCGGTCGGTCAGTTCGTTTCCGCTCTGCGCTTCTGTTGCCTGTGCCACCGCAGGTCTACCCGTGTTCTGTTGTCTGAGTGCAATAGGGCATGCCCGCCAAACTCAGCCCGGTCAAGAAAAGCCAGCCTGCCAGGTCATGAACTCTTCGCGAGCAAGGGTAGCGGAGGGGCTGGGGCTTACGTCTGGAACGGGGCGGCCGTCAGCTGGATCTGCCGCTCCAGCTCGCGGGCCACCGGCAGCAGCGGGGCGTCGGCCTTGCGCAGCAGGTGAATGTGGCGCCGGGCTTCGGGATCGGCCAGCGGGCGAAAGACCAGACCAGAGGAACCGAGCAGCAGCATGGTCATCTCCGGCAGGATGGTAATGCCCAGACCGGCGCGCACCATGGCCAGAAGAGAGGTCACATTGTGCCCCTGCAGCAGTGCCTCCCGGTGCAGGCTCTGCGCGACCTTGGTCCGGATCCCGGCGGACAGGGGATTGGCGATCAAGGACTGTTCGGCGATGTCGCGCCACGACACCGGCCCGCCGGGCGCTGCCAGCGGATGCCCATCGGGACAGATCAGACCAAAGGCATCTGACATCAGGTTGCTGCAATGCAGGCCAGTATGCGTTGGCGGATCCAGCGCGGGCATCGCATCTGAATCCGGCAACCCTGCCGTGGCAATGCCGATATCGACCCGGTCCCGGCTCACCTCGCGGATGATGGCGCGTGATTCCATATCCCAGACCTCGATCTGGACACCGGGAAACCGCGCGATGAAACTGGAAATCGCCTGCGGCAGGATGCTGCCCGCCACCGAGGGCACCGCTGCCACGCGCACCCTGCCGGTTCTGGCGCTGGCAAAGCCTTCGATTGCGCGCACCGTGGTGTCGAATTGCTGCAACTCCCGATCCGCCTGTTCCAGCACAAAGGCGCCAAGCGCAGTCAGCTTGTTCTTGCGTCCGGTCTCGAACAACGGCTCTCCCAGATGGTCCTCCAGCTGTTTCAGCGTCATCGAAACCGCTGATGGCGTGCGTCCCAATTGCTGTGCCGCCCCGGTCAGCGTGCCGGAATGGGCCACCGTGGCAAAGCATCGAAGCATCTCAATTTTCAGCGCCATTTTCAAAATTTCTGAAATGAGTTTGAGTTGTTTGAGTTTGTGTGAAAGCGGATGCCGAGTCCATAGTTTCATCCAAGGCAAATATCGGACCCGGAGAAACGCCATATGGACCAAACTGCACTGCGCCGTGTTGCATGGGGCCGGCCCTGATGCGGATCGACGCGCTGCAATATGCCAACTGGTCCGAAAAGATCTTTCGCCAGCTGCGCGAAGGGGGCGTCGATGCGGTGCATGTCACCATCGCCTATCACGAAGGGTTTCGTGAAACGGTTCTGAACTTTGAACAATGGAACCGCTGGTTCGAGCAATACCCGGATCTGATCCTCAAAGGCACGCAGGCGAGCGATATCGATCGGGCGCGGGACAGCGGGCGCACGGCCATCTTCTTTGGATTTCAGAACCCGTCCCCGATCGAGGATGACATCGGGTTGGTCGAAATCCTGCACACGCTCGGCGCTCGGTTCATGCAGCTGACCTATAACAACCAATCGCTGCTGGCGACGGGCTGTTACGAGGCCGAGGACAGCGGTATCACCCGCATGGGGCGACAGGTGATCCGCGAGATGAACCGCGTCGGCATGGTGATCGATATGAGCCATTCCGCCGACCGCTCTACCATCGAAGCGGCAGATCTGTCGCAGCGTCCCATCGCCATCACACACGCCAACCCGCACGGCTGGATGCCTGCCTTGCGCAACAAGCGTGACGATGTAATCCGGGCGGTGACGCAGAACGGCGGCATGATTGGCTTTTCGCTCTACCCGCATCATCTGAAGGACAAATCCGACTGCACGCTGGACAGTTTCTGCAGCATGATCGCCCGCACCGCCGATAGTTTTGGAGTGGAGCATTTGGGGATCGGCTCGGACCTGTGCCAGGATCAGCCGGACAGCGTGGTGGAATGGATGCGCGTCGGGCGCTGGAGCAAGGAGATCGACTATGGCGAAGGCTCCGCTGACGCCGCCGGATTTCCGCCGATGCCGGATTGGTTCCGCGACAACCGCGATTTTGGCAATATAGAAACTGGCTTGCGCGCTGTTGGCATGAACGCGGGTGAGGTCGCCGCGATCATGGGCGGCAACTGGTACCGCTTTTTCAGCGAGGGGTTCGGCCCGGCATAGGTCATTTGCACCGGGTCAGAGGAAAACACTGGAAAAACAAGGGTAAGCAAAGAAGGAGGGCGGCTTGGAAAGGGAAGCATCGGATCACCGACCCGCTGGGCTGCGTCCGCCTGAAACCGTGATGCGCCTTGCACGGCTGGGATCTTTCCATCAGTCGCGGCTGTCCTTCATGCGCATTCTGACCCGCCGGATGCAGGCCGAGGGCTGGTGCTTTGACAGGCCGGTGTTCGAGATCGGCGACGACGGGACGGGACACGCGGTCTACAGCGCCCATGGCCCTGAACGCAGCTATTCCCTTATGGCCTTTGCCCATGACCTGCCGCCGGAAAAACGCTCTGACCGGGTGATAGCCGAGGCCTGGGATGCGACCTTTGCCTTGTTCGATGGTGTTCCGGGCGCCGACGACATTGCCCGCCTAGCGCAGAACGTGCCGCTGCAAGAAGCTGGCCGGGTGAGCGAGCGCGAGCTGTCGGTGTCGCGGGCGAACCGCTCGGTGCGCCTGTGGGAACACGTAGTCTCGGCGCTGGCGGCAGGCTGCCAGCCCGACCCGGCGCAGATCGAGGCGGTTGGCTATCTGATGCGGACCACGGCAGTCTATGGCTCGGGCAAACTGGGCGCTGCCGACCGCGAGATGATCGCGGACAGGCCGGAATGCGCGGCGCCGTTTCAGGCCGAAATGCTGTCGGTGTATCTGACCCGGACCTTTGTTCGGGATCTGGTGCAGCACATGGCGGATGCCCGCGCCCGTGCTCGCTCGGGTGGGACTGCGGCGCGTCTGGATCCGGCGCTGGCCCGGCGTCTGGGCATCGGCAATTCCACCGGCCTTGGCATGGCGCCCTTTTTGCTGAACCACCCGGTTCTGTTCAACAACTGGATCACCGCGCGGGAAACCGCGCTGGAGCGGGTGCGGAGCCTGCCGCAGGCCAACCCGCAAGAGGTGGCCCGGTTTCGCGACCTCTTTGCCCGCGCCCGCCGTTCCGTGGCGCACTGGCAGACCGGGCACCCGGGGCAGGCGTGGAAGCGATCCGTACTGATCTCGGATATCGACCATTTGGCCGGGCATCTGGAGGGCGATGTTCTGTCGGCCCCGCACCCCTGGGATGGTTTGTACCGCTGGGCAGAGCGATCGTTGTCCTGCGAAGGGCAGGAATGGTTGGTGTCGCTGATGCTGGAACCCTATGGCGCGCTGGTCGATGATCTGGCCACCGCCATGGCCTCTGGGGAGGGGGAAACCCGGCGCATTGCTGGCGCCATGACGCTGGGACGTCTGCGGCAGCTCGTGCAGCGCTCCCATGACTGGGCGCTGGCCATCGACTGGGATCTTCCCGAAACCACTGCCCGCGTCTGGTATGTTTCGGAGGAAAAACTGGAACCGCGCCTGGGTGAACGGGCCGAGGAACCCATCGCCCCCTATGAGCAGCCTCTGGCCCCGGGGCGAGATGTGGCGGCGCTGTATCACGCGATGGAAGGCTGGCCCGAGGAAGCGAACGTGGCGGAATTTCTGCTGCGCCACCCGGAGCACAGGCACGCGGTGCGGCGGGTACAGATCGTCGCCGAGGCGCCCTATGCCGAAATCCGGGACAATACGATTGCCTGCGATCTTCTGCCGATCGACATGCTGCGCTGCAAACTGTCTTTCTTCGGGGCGATGCATTTCGATCCGCGGTCCGATCGCTGGGTGCGGATCTGCATGTTCGGTAATGCGCCTTATCCCGAAGAGCTGTCGGCGCGCGATGGAGATTTCTGGATCTATCCGGAACCGACGGAGATGCCAGACGCATGAACCTGTCGCTGAACGAGATCGAAGCCATGTGCAAACGCGCGGCGCGGGGCGCTGGGCTGCCCTGGGGGCTGGCGGAGGAAGTTGGCGCGGCGGCGCGTCTTCTGGCCGGGGTGGCTTTGCCCGGCCCGGAGCAGCTGGCCGCGCTGCTGGCGCGCAACGATCTGCGTCCCGTGGCCGCGCTTGCTCCGACGGCGATAGAAGGCGGACGCTGGCGCGCGGCCATGGGGCGGCTTTGCCCCCTGGTGTCGGGCAGTGCGCTGAGCGACCGGGCCGCCCAGCTTGAGACCGGTACGGTTTTTGAGATGGAGGAGGTGGATTTTCCCTTGCTGCTCTTGCCCTTTGTGGCGGCGGCAGCGCAGCGGTTGGACCGGCCCGTAGCGCTTGATTGGCCGAATATGCGGCTGGTGACCGATGGTCGCCAGATCTGCGCGACCGGCACGCGGCAAGAGATGCTGCGCGATCATGTGCCTTGGCTGCGCTGCCACGCGGAGGCAACGTTGGGGTCTCCCCTTGCGCCAGTCAGGCGCGGGCAGGTCACAGATGACGCCTGGGCGCAGCTGTCCACCTTCGCCCATCGCACCTATGCCCCGGCGACTGAGGCCTCGCGCTTGCGCGGCGCAGGGGCCGGGTTGGCGGACAATGACTGATACGGAGATTGATACGGGATGAAGACGTGAAACGGACAGAAAGCGGAGACAGATGAGCGCGACAGAAACCCTCTCTCTGGCAGAGATCGAAGATCTGGCGCTCCGGGCGCTGATGGCGGCGGGGACCAGCCGTGAAAATGCCGCGCCTTTGGCCCGGGCTACGGCCATGACCGAAGCGGATGGGGTTGCCTCCCATGGTCTGGCCTATGTGCCGATCTACGCCGAGCATGTGACATGCGGCAAGGTGGACGGTCAGGCCCAGCCGCAGGTCTCCAGATCCCGGCCCGGCGTGGTGACTGTGGATGCAGCTACCGGGTTTGCCCATGCCGCGATCGATCTTGGGTTTGAACATCTGATCCCGATGGCGCGGGAGCAGGGGGTTGCGGTACTTGCGATCCGCAATTCCTACAATTGCGGCGTTCTGGGCTGTCACACCCAGCGGCTGGCGCAGGCGGGTCTGATGGGCATCGGCTTTACCAATGCGCCTGCTTCGATCGCGCCATCAGGTGGCGCGCAGCCGGTTCTGGGCACCAATCCCTTTTCTATCGCAGCGCCAGGCCCCGATGGGCAGGTCATGGTTCTGATCGACCAATCCGCCAGCGCCATCGCCAAAAGCGAGGTGATGAAACACGCCCGCGAAGGCAGACCGGTTCCCGAAGGCTGGGTGCTAGATGCGACGGGCAATCCGACCACGGACCCGGAGGCGGGACTGAAGGGCACCATGGTGCCTGCCGGGGGGTACAAGGGCGTTGGCGTGGCGCTGATGGTCGAGATGATGGCGGCAGCGATGACCGGAGCCCTTTTGGGCAGTGAGGCCAGCCCGTTTTCGGGGCCGGTAGGCGGGCCGCCCCGCACCGGACAGTTCTTCATTGCCATCGATCCGGGCGCGACCTCGGGGGAAGGTTATGCAGACCGCATGGGTGCGCTTGTGGCCTCGGTCCAGGCGCAGAAAGGCGCGCGCCTGCCGGGCGATGGGCGTGCCGCAGCACGGGCGCGGGCAGAACAGGCCGGGGTCGCGGTCAGCACGGCAACCCTTGCGCGGGTGCGGGCACTGCTGCCGCACCGCGACTGATGCAGGAAAGGATGCAAGCAAGATGCCATCTGGCTTGACGGGTGCGGGTTGGCATCGCTAGGGTCCGCGCCGGAACTCTTTCAAGCAAATGATGTCGCGTCGGTGCCTGCTCTTGGCGCTAAGATATCAGGTGCCCGTGTCCTGTGAGCCTGGTGCGGATTATGCCGTTTCACCGGGAGTTTACCGGGCTGTGTGCGTACGACCACCTCCGGGGGCTTGTCCTGTCGGTAAGGGATACCTAGAGGCTGCGGTCTGTTTCGGGGGAGGCACGTGGATGTGCCCGGAACGTGGTGCTGTTTGGATGAATTTTGCCGATGTTGGGCGTTTTTTAACACACAGGGCCCAATAATGGGACACGGTAGGAAAAGGGGCCAAGATATGCATGGTCTGATCAACAGGGCGATCCAGGCTTTTGTGACCAGCACCTATGGCGCGGACCGCTGGTATGAAATCATGGATGTGGCTGGGCTTGGGTTTCGACAATTCGAGGCCATGCTGACCTATACGGATGACCAGTCGAACAAGATGCTGAGTGCCATGGAAACGGTGCTGGAGCGTCCGCTGCCTGAGATGCTTGAGGATATGGGGACCTTTCTGGTGTCCAACCCTCAGGTCGAAGCCCTGCGCCGCCTGCTGCGGTTCGGCGGGGTCAATTATGTTGAGTTTTTGCATTCTCTGGATGACCTTCCGGGGCGTGCCCGTCTTGCCGTATCCGATCTTTATCTGCCGGGCTTGGAATTGTTGGAACAGTCACCGGGCCATTTCGAACTGGTTTGCCAGCCGGGGCTGCCCGGCTATTCAAATGTCATGATGGGTGTTTTGCGGGCCATGGCCGACGATTACGGAGATCTCGTTATTCTGGATTCAAGCGGTGCGCAGGACGGGGCAGAGGTGATTTCCATCACCCTGGTGGAAAGAGAATTTGCCGAAGGGCGGGCCTTTGATCTGGGAGCGCATTCCCTATGATGACCAATGAACAGCTTGCCGTCATCGCGGATCAGATCTGCCCGATGTATGCGATCGTGGATGCCAAGGGGTATATCCAGCGCGTCGGCCCCACGCTCAGAAAGCTCCGACCCGATCTGAAATGGGAGGGGCGCCGGTTTTTCCGTGTCTTTGATCTGTCGCGCCCGCGCCGGGTTCGGTCCATGGCGGACCTGGTCAATACGGCCGGGTCCAAATTGCATTTGCATTTTCGGGACACGCCGCAAACCAGCCTGAAAGGCGTTCTCGTGCCTTTGCCACAGGGGCAGGGCGCGATCATCAACCTGTCCTTCGGGATCTCGGTTCTGGAAGCCGTGCGGGATTATGATCTGACCAGCGCGGATTTTTCTCCAACCGATCTCACCATCGAGATGCTTTATCTGGTTGAGGCCAAGTCCGCCGCGATGGAGGCCTCGCGCCAGCTGAACCTGCGTCTGCAAGGGGCCAAGATCGCGGCCGAGGAACAGGCCTTCACAGATACGCTGACGGGCCTCAAGAACCGCCGCGCCATGGATCACATTCTGGATCGGTTGATCAGCGGCGGCCGGGATTTTGCCCTGATGCATCTGGATCTCGATTACTTCAAACAGGTCAACGACACGCTGGGACACGCCGCCGGGGATGCGGTGTTGCAGCATGTGGCCCGTGTCATGGTAGAATGCACCCGCCAGTCCGATACGGTTGCGCGTGTTGGCGGCGATGAATTTGTCCTGATCTTCAATGACCTGCGCGATCTGCGCCAGATCGAAGGGCTGGCGAGACGGCTGATCTCCGAATTGGAGGTGCCGATTCCCTATGGCGGCAAGATGTGCAAGATTTCGGCGAGCGCGGGCACTACGCTTTCGGCTTGGCACAGCGGCACCTTTACCGCTGCGGAAATCCTGAATGAATCGGATGTCGCGCTTTATGCGGCCAAGGGATCTGGCCGGGCGCAGCATTGCTTCTATGAAAAAGGCATGGAAAACAAGGTTCTGGCCCTCGATCACTGATCGGCCCAATTCCGTCGTTTCTGTCTGCCTGTTGCCGTAGCTTCTTTTCCTCGTTACCTGATTTTTGGCGCCTCTTGCAGGCGCCAAAAGCGCGTGTGGTGGCCAGATAGCGGGCCAGTTTGGCCCTCCAGTCCCATGCTTTCACCAGATTGGTCTGGTCATTTTTGCCCAAATTGGAGCTTAACGCCCTCCCAGTTGCCGGTGTATCCGCCCTTTCAGTGTTGTTTTCAGAGGCCGAGATGACCAATCAAGACCTGACCGCCTTTCGCCCAAGCGTTTGTCCACTGGATTGCCCGGATACCTGCAGCCTCACCGTCAAGGTCGAGGACGGCAGGATTTCCGAAGTCCGGGGATCGACAGCGAACCCCTTCACCGCCGGGGTGATTTGCAACAAGGTGGCCCGCTGCTATCCGGATTTCGTGCATGGCGCGGCGCGCTTGCGGCACCCCTTGAAACGGACCGGCCCGAGGGGATCGGGGTCTTGTGAGCGGATCACCTGGGAGGAGGCGCTGGACCTGATCCATGCAGGTTTCAACCAGGCAATCGAGGCGCATGGGTCGCAATCGGTTCTGCCGCTTAACTATGCCGGGCCGCATGGTGAACTGGCCGGGGGCTCAATGGACCGGCGGTTCTTCTACCGGATGGGGGCGACGTTGCTGGATCGCGGGCCGCTCTGTGGTGGTGTGCGCGGAGAGGCCTACGCCAGCCTCTTTGGCAGCGCGCCGGGCATGCCGCCGGAGCAGGCAGTGCAATCGGATCTGATCCTTGTCTGGGGCAACAACGTCACGGTCTCCAACCTGCATTTTATGCGCGTGATCAAAGAGGCCCGTAAATCCGGCGCGCGGGTGGTGGTGATTGATCCCAAGCGGATCAAGCTGGCCGAGCAATGCGATATGCACCTGCAACTGCGACCGGGGACCGATGTGGTTCTTGCGCTGGGACTGGCGGCCGAGTTGGAGCGGCGCGATGCGCTGGATATGGCCTTCATCGGCGAATGGACCCATGGGTTTGACGTCTATATGGAGGAGGCCCGCGCCTATACCCCGGATCGTGTCGCCGACATCTGCGGCCTCCCGGTGGAAGAGCTGCACCAATTGGTGGACTGGATCGTCGCGTCCCGCCGGATGGCGAGTTCCTTTGGCAACGGGATCGAACGGACCCGCTCGGGCGGTGCCGGGCTGCGGGCGGCGATGGCTCTGAATGCGCTGACAGGCCATCACGGGCGCCTCGGTGCCGGGGTGGTCGCGAAATCCGGGGCCGCCGCGCCAAAGACCACGGCCCGCCTGCAGGGGGATCATCTGATCCGGCCCGGCACGCGCTGTTTCAATATCGTGGATGTGGCGGAAAAGATGCTGGACCGGAGCCTTGATGTGCCGGTCGGGGCCGTAATGATCTACAACCACAACCCTGTTGCAACGCACCCCGATCAAGACCGGATGATCGAGGCCCTGACGCAAGAGGACCTGTTCATAGCAGGCGCGGATGTGGTGATGACGGATTCCATGGCCTATTGCGACGTGATCCTGCCTGCCGCCAGCCATTTCGAATATGATGACATCTATGGCGCCTATGGGCAGAACTACATCCAAAGGGCCGCCCCGGTGATCGCGCCGGTGGGGGAAAGCCTGCCCAATACCGAGATCTTTCGCCGATTGGCCGCCCGGTTCGGGTATCAGGAGCCCGAGTTCCGCGACAGTGACAAGGACCTGATGGATCAGGCCATGGACGCGTCGCATCCGGTGTTCGGGGGTAAGCCACCCAGCGAGATGTCCTGCGACCGGGCCATCGCGCTGACCGCAGGGGATGGCAGTCCGCTGGTGCTGTGCCACTCGGTGATGCCGCAGACGCCGTCTGGGCGGATTGAGCTGTTCAGTCAGGAACTTGAGGATCGGTTCGGATGCGGTGTGCCGCGCTATGACCCCGCCCCGCAGGATCTGCCGTTGGTGCTGGTCACTCCCAGTTCGGACAAGCGCACCAACGCGACCTTTGGCCATCATGCGCTGTCGGCGGGGGCCGAGGTGGTACAGGTGCATCCGCAGGATGCCGAGGCACGCGGACTCAGCCATGGCGATCCCGTCACCGTCTGGAATGCCCGGGGCGAGGTGACCTTTACGCTGGAGGTGACAATTGCCACCCGGCCCGGTGTGGCCTACAGCCCCAAGGGCACCTGGCTTTCCAGCTCGCGCAGCGGCCGCACGGCGAATGCGCTGATCCCCTCGGCCCTGCGCACGGATATTGCCGGGGGCGCCTGCTATAACGAAACCTTCGTGGATCTGCGGCGTGGGTGGGATAGTAGACCGGACTGACGCAATGGGGCAGTATTGGGCGGAACGTGGAGACCAATACCGTGCAGCAGGTACCCGGGCCGACCTTTTCTATTGACCGCAGTCTGTCTGTTCCCGTGTTCGAGCAGATCTGCACGGCGCTGCGGACGCGGATCGCGGCAGGAGAGATCCCGGAGGCCAGCCAGCTGCCGGCCACCCGCAGTTTCGCGGTAGAGCTGGGCGTGTCGCGTTCGACCGTGGTGGCGGCCTATGAGCAGCTGGAAGCCGAAGGCTACATCGCGGGAAAACGCGGTTCGGGGTTTACCGTCTGCGCCATGGGGCAGGTCGAACTGCAGCCGGTGCATCCTGCACCCCCGGAGTCTGCAAAAGAGACGCCGCGTGCCCTGTTGCCCTTCAACAGTGGAGAGCCGGACATGCGGTTGTTCCCGCACCGGCAATGGGCGCGCTGCGTATCGCGGATCTGCCGGGTGGCGCCGGAAACCATGCTGGATGGCGGCGCGGTTCGGGGCAACGCGGCGTTGCGCCGGGCCATTGCGGCCTATGTGGCAGAGTGGCGGGGGATCGAGGCAGGCGCCGAGCAAATCATTATCACTGCGGGGGCGACGGATGCGCTTGAGCTCTGCTTGCGCACGTTGGCACCACGCGGCAGCGCCATCGGGATCGAGGACCCGGGGTATCCGCCTCTGAACCGTATCGTGCAATCGCAGGGGGTGCGCTCGCACTACCTCCGTGTCGATGCTCTTGGCGCCTGTGTTCCCGAAGAGGACGCTGGTCTGAAGGCGGTGGTACTGACGCCATCGCATCAGCATCCGCTGGGCGGGGCGATGGCGCCGGGGCGGCGTCTGGAATTCCTCAACTGGGCCAAACGGACCGGCGCCTGGATCATCGAGGATGATTATGACAGCGAGTTCCGATATGCGGGGCGGCCCATTCCGGCGATGGCGGGGTTTGATGGGCTGAACCGGACGATATACCTTGGCAGTTTTTCCAAGACCTTCTCGAACGCGCTGCGGATCGGTTATGTGGTGGCGCCCGAGACGCTGATTGCGCCGCTGCACGACAGTTTGCTGCGCTTTGGCACCCGGGCCAGTGGCATGCCGCAGCAGGCGTTGGCAGAGTTTATCGACAGCGGCGAATTCTACCGCCATTTGCGCCGGGTGCGGCGTATCTATGGTGAGCGGCGCAAGCATCTGCTGGCGCGGCTGCAGCAGGAATTCTCTGCCTATGGCAGCGCACCGGATCACGGCGCGGGCATGCAGCTGGTGTTTCATCTGAACGACGGTTGGCAGGATCAGAAGATCTGCAAACGGGCGCGGGGCGCCGGTTTGGGATTGCGCCCGCTTTCGGAATTTGCCGCCGAGGTGACCGAGCTGAATGGTCTCGTTCTGGGCTGTTGCCACATGGAGATCCGCGAAATCGACGCGGCGCTGACCCGTCTGGCGCAGGTTTTGGACGGCGAATCCGAGCCGAAACAGGATCAAACCTGACAGCGGTGCGAGCTGCGCAGTAGTATGGTTTCGTGCTGATAGACCCGAGGCGATCCGCAAAACGTATTCAAAATTAGTAGCTTAAGTGTTTGTGAAAATTTTGTTGGCGCGAAATAGGTATTTCGTATAACGATTGAAAAGAAGATATGCAGGATAACTATCATATCAGTTATCCAGTTCGGGGAGGAACTATGCAGATAGATGGACATGTGGCGCTGGTCACAGGTGGCGGCAGTGGCCTTGGTGCGGCGACGGCCCGGCATCTTGCCGCAAAAGGCGCGAAAGTCGCCATTCTGGATTTCGATATCGAACGGGCAAAGGCGGTCGCGGATGAGATCGGCGGCATCGCCCTGCATGTAGATGTCAGTGATGAGGCCGCCGTCGGTGCAGCCCTCGACAGCATCGCAGAGCAGCTGGGCAGCGCTCCCCGTATCGCGGTGAGCTGCGCCGGGGTCGGTATGGCGGCGCGCATCGTTGGTCGTGGCGGCAAGCTGTCGTTCGATGTGTTTGAAAAGACGCTGCGGGTGAACCTTTTTGGCACCTATAATGTGATGAGCCATGCTGCTCGCCTGATGGCCGAGCTGGACCCGCTGGCGGATGGCGAGCGCGGGGTGATCATCAACACCGCTTCGGTTGCTTTCGAGGATGGCCAGCTGGGGCAGGCGGCCTATGCGGCTTCCAAGGGGGCGATTGCCTCCATGTGCCTGCCTGCGGCGCGCGAGCTGGCGCAATCGGGCATCCGCGTCATGGCCATCGCACCGGGCCTGTTTCAGACCCCGATGATGGAAGGGTTGCCGCCCGAAATTTCGGCGCAGATCACCGCCAATATTCCCTTTCCTGCCCGGCTGGGCGCGCCCGAGGAATACGGGCTTCTGGCCGAGCAGATCGTCACCAATCCATTTCTCAATGGAACAACCATCCGGCTGGATGGCGCTGTGCGCCTGCCGCCGCGCTGAAGGATCTCGCGCATGAGCGATCAGATACTCAAAATCGACATCAATGACAGCATCGCCACCCTGACGATGAACCGCCCGGACAAGCGCAACGCCATGTGCGAAGAGCTGCTGGAGGCGCTGGATGCTTTCTTCTCGGCGCCGCCAAAGGACGTGCGCGTGGTCATCCTGACCGGCACCGCAGGGCATTTCTGCTCGGGGTTGGATCTGTCGGAACATGTGCACCGCTCGGCCGAGGAAAACCTCTATCACTCGCGCCAGTGGCACCAGGTGATGGAGAAGATCCAGTTCGGCGGGTTGGCGGTTGTGTCCGCCATGTTCGGGGCGGTGATCGGTGGCGGGTTGGAGCTGGCAAGCTCGACCCATGTTCGCATCGCTGAACCTTCGACCATCTTCCAGCTGCCCGAAGGGCGGCGCGGCATCTTTGTGGGTGGCGGCGCCACCGCGCGGGTCGGGCGTCTTCTGGGCGCGGACCGGATGACCGAGATGATGCTGACGGGGCGCAAATACGATGCCGAAACCGGCGTGGCGCTTGGCCTTGCCCACTATGCGGTGGGCCAAGGTGAGGCACTGGAGCTGGCGCAGACGCTGGCGGGCAAGATCGCCCGCAATGCGCCCTTGTCGAATTATCTGATGATCCAGTCGATTGCCCGCATCAACGACATGTCGCAGGCCGATGGTCTGTTCACGGAATCGCTGGCCGCGGCACTGTCCCAGACCACGCCGGATGCCGAGGAAGGCTTGCGTGCTTTCCTTGAAAAACGCGCACCTAAGTTCCGGTGATCCGATGAAAACCGTCATCAAAGAGCCTGAGCCTGAAATGGGCGTTTCTCACGTCAGCGATGAAACCCTGCGCGCGTTTGTCGGCTATCACATGAAGCGGGCATTCAACGTCGTGCAGACCGATCTGGCCCGGACGCTGAAGCCTTTTGATCTGCGGATGCTGACCTACACGGCGCTGGTGCTGATCGTCGACAATCCGGGGTTGCGCCAGTCGCAGCTGGCGGATGCGATGGATGTGGAACGGCCCAATCTTGTCGTGATCATTGACGAGTTGGAACGGCGCGAGCTGATCGTGCGCGACCGGGTGCCGACGGATCGGCGGGCCTATGCGCTGAAGGCGACGCTGGCTGGGCGCCAGCTCTGTGAAAAAGCGGTGGCCGCGGTGACCGCCCATGAACAACGCTTGCTGGAGAACATGGATGCAACGACCCGCGACACAGTGATCGCGGCGATGCAGCTGATCCAGAAAAGCCTGTCGAAAGGATAGACCATGAAACGGACGTCCAATTTCCTGCCACACGCCGTCACGCGCGAGGATCGCCCCGATGGCAGCCTGCTGTTGCGGTCTGAATACGATCTGGGGCCGGTGACAGAGCGGACTGGTGACTGGCTGCACCGCTGGGCCGAAGAGGCGCCCGAGCGGGTGTTTCTGGCCGAGCGCAGCGGCGCGGGCTGGCGCGAGGAAAGCTATGCGGCGACCCTGCAGCAGGTGCGCGCCACTGCGGCGGCGCTATTGGCGCGGGGCATGGGGGCGGATACTCCGATCCTGATCATGTCCGGCAATGGCGTCGATCACGGGCTGTTGTCGCTGGCCGCGCAATACGCCGGTGTGCCGACCGTACCGGTGGCCGAGCAGTATTCGCTGATCCACGGCGCCCATGGCCGACTGCGCCACGCCATCGAACTGGTGCGGCCAAAGATGGCCTATGTTGTCGATGCCGATCAATACGGCGAGGCGCTGAAACTGGATGCCCTTGAGGGGGTTGAGATCGTTGCGACCCGCACCGGCGGCGCCGATGTCACGGCCTTTGCGGACCTTCTGAAAGGCGATGCGGGCATCGATGTGAATGCGGGATTTGCCAAGGTGACGCCCGATACCGTCGCCAAGATCCTGATGACCAGCGGGTCGACCTCGAACCCCAAGGGGGTGCTGACCACGCAGCGGATGATGTGCGTCAATCAGACCCAACTCGCCGACAGCCTGCCGTTCCTGCGCGCGCGCCCGCCGCGCATCGTGGATTGGCTGCCGTGGAACCACGTCTTTGGCGGTTCGCATAACTTCAACATGATGCTGGCCAATGGCGGCAGTTTCTACATCGACGATGGCAAGCCGGTGAAGGGCTTGTTTGATCGCACAGTCGAGAACCTGTCGATGGTAACCGGTAGCCTTGTGTTCAATGTGCCCATGGGCTTTGCCATGCTGCTGGAGGCACTGGAAAAGGACGCGGGGCTTCGTCAGCGTTTCTTTGAAGAGCTGGACATGATCTTTTACGCCGGCGCCTCACTGCCGCAGGAGGTCTGGTCGGGCTTTGAGACCATGGCGATGGAGATCAAGGGCGAGGTGCCGCTGATGACCTCCTCCTGGGGGCTGACGGAAACCGCCCCGGCGACGATGATTCAGCAGGAGCCGACCGAAAGCTCGGGCGTGGTGGGTGTGCCGATGACCGGCGTGACGCTGAAGCTGATCCCGGATGACGACATGCGCTGCGAGGTGCGGGTCAAGGGACCGAATGTGATGCCCGGTTATTTCGAAGACCCGCAAAAGTCCGCCGAGGCTTTTGATGAGGAAGGCTATTTCATCACCGGCGATGCGATGGTGTTCGTCGACAAGGACGACATCAACAAGGGCATGCGCTTTGACGGGCGGATTTCCGAGGACTTCAAACTGCTGACCGGCACCTGGGTGCGGGCGGCGGGCCTCAGGATCGAAATGCTCTCGACCCTTGCACCGCTGGCCGCCGATCTGGTGGTGACCGGGCAGGACAAGAACGAGATCGGCGTGATGATCTTCCCCAACCGCGAGGCGATCGAGGCAGCAGGCTTCACGCTGGAGGAAGACGGCGGCGCGCTGGTCTGTCCGCAGCTTCTGTTCGACATTCATCACCGGCTGAACGAGCGCGCCGGGCGGGTTTCCGGCTCCTCTACCCGGGTGGTGCGCGCCATTGTGCTGGCCGAGCCGCCTTCGCTCACCGATGCTGAGATCACCGCCAAGGGCAACCTCAACTTCCGCAAGGTGCTGACGCGCCGCGCAGATCTGCTGGAGCGGCTTTATGACGACGCTGCCAGCGGCATTGCGAAACTCTGATAGGAACACAACGATGGTAGATTTTTCCAAGGTCCGCGCGATCGACTTCCACACCCACGCCGAAGAGCCCTGCGGCTGCCATGCCGATGACGGCTATGATGAACTGCAGGCCACCATGGCCAGCTACTTCGGCGCGCCCTGGCAGCATCCGCCCACCGTGCCGCAGACCGCTGCTCATTACCGCGAGCAGAACATCGCCGCGGTGATCTTCCCGGTCGATGCCGAGCGTGAAACCGGTTATCGCCGCTACAAGAACGAAGAGGTTGCCGAACTGGCGGCCGAGAATGACGACGTTCTGATCCCCTTTGCCAGCATCGACCCGCACAAGGGCAAGATGGGCGCCCGCGAGGCGCGTCGCCTGATCAAGGATTTTGGAATCAAGGGCTTCAAGTTTCACCCGACCATGCAGGGCTTCTATGCCAATGACCGTATGGCCTATGACCTGTATGAAGCGATTGCCGAAGAAGGCGGTATCGCCCTGTTCCACACCGGTCAGACCGGCGTCGGCAGCGGTATGCGCGGCGGCAACGGTATGCGGCTGAAGTATTCCAACCCGATGTATATGGATGACGTGGCGGTGGACTTCCCGGACATGAAGATCATCCTCGCGCATCCGTCCTTCCCCTGGCAGGAAGAGGCGCTGTCGGTGGCTCAGCACAAGCCCAACGTCTATATCGACCTCTCTGGCTGGTCGCCCAAGTATTTCCCCGAGATCTTGGTGAAATACTGCAATTCGATTCTGAAGAAGAAGGTGCTGTTCGGATCCGACTGGCCGATGATCACGCCGGAACGCTGGCTGTCTGATTTCGAGAAAATTGCGATTAAGGACCACCTGCGGGAAGACATCATCAAGGGCAACGCCATGCGTCTGCTTGGGGTCGACTGAGATGGAGATCCCCGCACCAAAGCTGCGCCATGCCTTCCGCCTGCGGGTGGAACTGGGTGTCCCGATTGAAATGGGGCAGGGACGCGCGGGGGTGCGACGGATCATACCGATCATCGGGGGCAAGGCGCTTGGCCCCGATCTGACCGGCGAGGTGCTGAACCTCGGGGCCGACTGGCAGACCATCTACAGCGATGGTGCCGCCCATCTTGATACGCGCTATGCGGTGAAAACCGAAGACGGCGCGGTGATCGAGATCGTCAATGTGGGCAGCCGTCACGGCCCGCCTGATGTGATTGCGCGGCTGGCCAAGGGTGAGGATGTGGACCCCACCAGCTATTACATGCGCACCGCCGCGCGGCTGGAGACCGGCGATGACCGCTATGCTTGGGTCAATCACATGCTCTTTGTCTGCTCCGGTATCCGCCGGGCCTCTGCCGTTGAAATCGACTATTATGCAGTGGAATAATCAATGAAGCCTTTTGCCGCCCCTGTTGAGGACATCCTGTTCACGCTGAACCATGTGGTGGGCACAGCGGATCTGCCGGATTGGGATGCGGAATTCGCGTCAGAGATTGCCGGGCATTTCGGGGCCTTTGCCGAAGGTGAGATCGCACCGCTGGATGAACCCGGTGATCTTGAGGGCTGCACGCTGACGAATGGCCGCGTCGCGATGCCCGCTGAGTTCAAAGACCTCTACAACTCCTATGCCGAACAGGGCTGGCCGGGCCTCACCATCCCCGAAGAATTCGGCGGACAGGGCATGGGCGCGATGATGCTGGCGATCACGTCCGAGATTTTTTCCGGTGCCAACCATTCCATGCAGATGGTCACCGGGCTGGTGCCGGGCGCTGCGCGCACTCTGACGCGGTTCGGCACGGCGGATCAGCAGGCCCGCTACCTGCCGTCGCTGGCCTCGGGTGAGACGCTGGCGACCATGTGCCTGACAGAACCCGGAGCGGGATCGGACCTCTCGCGCGTGCGCTGCCGGGCTAGCGCCGATGGGGATGGATGGCACATCACCGGTGAGAAGATCTTCATCTCCGGCGGCGACCAGGACATGAGCGACAAGGTCCTGCATCTGGTTCTCGCGCGAACCTCGGACAACGGGATCAAAGGGCTCTCTCTGTTCCTGTGTCCCTGCACCCGCGCCGATGGCAGCCGCAATGCTGTCACCGTCACCCGGATTGAGGAAAAGATGGGCCTGCATGCCTCCCCCACCTGCCAGTTGGCCTTTGATGGCGCCGAGGCCGAACTGATTGGCGCCGAGGGGCAGGGGCTGATGGCGATGTTCACGATGATGAACCACGCCCGCTCTGATGTTGCGCTGCAAGGCGTGGCCCATGCGGCGCGTGCTTATGATGTGGCGGCCTCCTATGCGGCAGAGCGCCAGCAGGGACGCGGCGCGGATGGACAGCCGGTGACGCTGGATGGCCACGCCGATGTGCGCCGGATGCTGGATGAGATCGACGCCGGTGCGCTGGGCGCCCGCGCGATTGCCCATCTGGCCTTTGTCACCATGGAGAAGGGCGACAATCCCGATCTGGTGGAGTTCCTGACCCCGCTGGCCAAGGTCAGCGGTACCGAAGCCGGTATCCGCGGCGCCGAACTGGGGGTGCAGGTGCTGGGCGGCTATGGGTATCTGCGCGAATACCGGTTGGAGCAGACCTATCGCGATGCCCGCATCACCGCGATCTATGAAGGGGCTAACGGCATTCACGAACGCATGCTGGCGACACGTCTGCTGGGTACACCCCCGGCGGAGGCCTTCGCGGCCTTCATGGCGGCAGAGGGCAAGGAGGCAGAGGCCGTTGCTGCTGCCTTGGAAGGCTGGAACCTTGCGCGAAAACAGTTGCTGGACAACCCTGACCCAACCGCCTTTGCGCATGAATTCTATCTGCTGACCCGCGATACGCTTTTGACTGCGTTGTGGAGCCGGGTTCTGCGGGCCGCATCGGCCCATTCGGATCCGCAGCGGCTGACGCGGATCGCCACGCGCCAGCTACAGGTGATTGCCGCAATGCGTCCGGCGCGGCTGGCGTTGCTGGGAGTTGCGCAAACCGCCGGGGCATAACCATCCGGCGCAGGTGAGGAGATCTGCGTCGTCTGACCGAGGAAATTCACTGTTGAGCAAGGGGAGAGGTAAATAGTTTACTGGTTAAGTAACTTTCCAGGAGGAGACCCGTCGCGCCTGTTTGTGGGTGACGGAGGAAAGACAACAAAGTGGAGGAAATCACATGACACTTAAATCCCGGATTCTGGCGCTGGGCGCCGCCGCGATGATGACGCTTGCCGCGCCGCTGGCCGCAGAGGGCTGGAAACCCGATGGAGCGCTGACCATTCAGGTCGGTTTTGGTGCCGGCGGATCGACAGACACCATGGGTCGCGTGCTGGCCAGCGTGATGGAGAAAAACACCGGCTGGGACATCGTGGTCGAGAACAAGCCTGGCGGCGGCGGCGTTGCCATGTTCACCGGCCTGTCGCAGCGCCCCCCGCAGGGCAAGGTCGTTGGCATGGGGGTCAGCATCCCCGTTCTGGTCCAGTTGGTTCAGCGCGGCGATCAGCTGCCGTTTGATGTCGACAGCTTTGATTACCTTGGCACCGTCGCCAAGGCAGAGCTTGCGCTGGTGGCCAGCGCCGATGCGCCCTTTGACGATCTGGAGGGCCTGATCGCCTATTCCAAGGAGCAGGGGCAGCTGGCGGTTGCCACCATGGCGCCGCCGCAGGTTCTGATGATGAAGGCAACGACCAAGACCACAGGAGCGGATTTCAACCTGGTGACCGCCGATGGTGGCGCCGAGGTGATGAAGCTGATCCTGGGCGGTCAGGTGCTTGCGGGGTTCGGATCGGGCGAGCAGTTTCCCTATCTTGAATCCGGCGACATGAAGGTGATTGCGGGCGCCAACCAATCTCGCTTGAGCTATGCGCCGGAGGTCAAGACCTTCGTGGAATCCGGCATCAACGCCTATGTCGATCCGGTGTTCTATCTGGCGACCACAAAAGGCACCGATCCTGCCGCGGTCGAGGCCATCGCGGCCGCGATCGACGAAGCGGTTGCCTCTCCCGAAATGGCTGAAATCGTGCAGAACGCGGTGAAGGGCGCGCCGATCAACATGGGACCCGAGGGTACCCATAAGATGATGACCGACGGTCTGGCAAACGCAGCCGTGTTGTTCGCGAAATAAAACCGCAAACCGCCCTGCGCGTGTTCGCGCGCAGGGCGGTTTCAGAACTTGGGAGGGTTCCATGGGTTTGTCTGCCGACCGTGCTTCGGGCGCGTTCTTTCTTCTGCTTGGTCTTGTGCTCTATGTCCTGGTCATCCCCTCCTATGTGGAGCGGGTCGAAGGGGGAAATCTGTCACCGGATACGATGCCCAATCTGATTTCCATTGTGATCGCCGTTAGTGGCGCGTTCCTGATGCTGAAACCGACCGGGCACCGCACGCAAAGACCGCATGTCTTTGCGATTACAGGCGCCTATGTGGCGGTTCTGGCAGGTGGGATCTATGCGATGTCCGTGTTCGGTTTTGAATATGTCGCCCCGCCGCTGGCGTTTGCGATCATGTGGATGATCGGGGAACGCCGCCCGGCCTGGCTGGCGGCGGGCGTCATCGTCATGCCCGCGCTGATCTGGTTCCTGGTGACCTACGCGCTTGGCCGCGCCTTGCCCTGAGGGAGTAAGATCATGGTGGATTTTTCAACAATGCTGGCCGGATTTGGCGATGCCTTTTCTCTGATCAACCTGCTGTTCGTCATCTGCGGCGTGATCCTGGGGCAATTCGTCGGCGCGGTGCCCGGCATCGGCCCGATCATGGCCATGGCGATTGTCATTCCCTTTACCTTTGCGCTGGATCCGCTGGTGGCGATTTCCTTTCTGGTGGGGGTCAACAAGGGCGGACTGGTTGGCGGCGCGGTGCCTGCGGTTCTGATGAATACCCCCGGCACCCCCGATGCCGCGGCAACCGCGATGGACGGCTACCCGCTGGCCAAGAAGGGTAAGCCCCTCAAGGCCACCAAGATGGCGCTGTTTTCCTCGGTGACGGGCGATACCTTCAGCGACATCGTTTTGATTACCGTGTCGGCGCCGCTGGCGGTTCTGGCCCTGCGCATGGGCCCGATTGAGATCGCCGCGCTGATGATCTTTGCCTTTTCCGTTCTGGCCGGGTTGATCGGCAATTCCCTTACCAAGGGTATCATCGCAGCGGCGCTGGGATTGCTGGTGGCTTCGGTCGGGACCGATCCGGAGCATTACACACCTAGGCTCATCTTTGGCTATTGGGATCTGTTCGACGGGTTGCCCCTGCCATCAGTTGCGATTGGCATGCTCGCCATTTCGGAAATCCTGCGCCGCATGTCCGATGCCCATGGCAGCGTCCGTTCCGCCATCATCATGGAGGACACCGGCAACCCGGACGACCGTCGGGTGACCTGGGCGGAATACTGGTCCTGTCGCTATACCATGCTGCGCGGTGCCACCATCGGAACCATTTTCGGCGCCTTACCGGGGATCGGTTCGACCGCTGCCGCCTTCATGTCCTATGCCTTCACCAAGGCCCGCTCGAAAGATCCGCAAAGCTTTGGCAAGGGCAACCTGCATGGCATCGCCGCAGCTGAATCCGCCAATTCCGCGGTTGTCGGCTCTAACCTGATCCCGCTGTTGACGCTGGGCATTCCGGGCAGTGTCAGCGCGGCACTGATCATCAGTGCCTTCATGATCCACGGCATGCAGCCCGGTCCCTTGCTGTTCGAAAATCAGGGGCGGCTTGTCTACGGGTTGTTCGGGGCCATGATCATGGCGAATTTCATCAACCTGTGGATCGGGCAGGTCGGACTGCGGCTTTGGGTCAAAGTGGTGTCGGCGCCGGAGTCCATCATCTTTTCCTCGGCGGTTCTCTTGTGTTTTGTCGGGGTGTCGATGGCGACCAACGGATTGTTCGGCGTTGCGATCATGCTGATCTTTGCGGTGATCGGGTACCTGATGTCCAGCTTCGGCTATCCGCTGGTGATCTTCATCATCGCGTTCTTTCTGGGACCAAGATTCGAGAAATCCATCGCACAATCGCTTGCGCTGACGAACGGGGATCTGACCCAGGTTCTGAAAAGCCCGGTTGCCGTCGCTTTGCTGCTTTTGTCGGTGGTGTCTTTCGTGTGGTTCCTGGCCCGCAGCCGGGAGGCCGAGCTGTGACTATCTGAGCTCGGCCGAAGGTCAGAGCAGCATGAACAGAGGGAATTGCCCGAGAGGGCGGTTCCCTTTTGCTCTTCGAGAGAGAGGCTTACGGCGGTTTGAACGGATGAAGCCTGATCAGGGCAGCCGATAGGGTAAGGATTAAAGGGCTGGACCCGGGCGGCGCTGCGGCTGGATTTTACTGGCTCGAACCGCGCAACAGGGCCGCAAACCGCATGCCAGGCTATGATAGCAGTATGGGAGAAAGTGGCAGCCCGTAGGGGAATCGAACCCCTCTTTCCAGGTTGAAAACCTGGCGTCCTAACCGATAGACGAACGGGCCACTCTGTGCGTGAGGCGCTGTGTACTCAGTCAGGTGAGTGGGCGCAAGAGTGATTTTTGCTCATTTGGGAAGAAATATTTGAGGCGGGTGTTCCGGGTGGTTTCATGGGCAGTTCGCGTCCCCCCCAAAAGCGGCGTCAGAAGGCCTGCGCTGCAATTCGGTCAAAGGTTTTCTCCACATTGATATGTCGTGGGCCAGCCTCTTCTTTGCGTATCACTGCCCGATTTTCCGCAACGCTTTATGGTTGTCTTGGTTCCGGCTGTGAAAACTGGCCTAAATATCGATTGAAAGCGGTGCGGGCTAGTCGCTGAGCGTTTTCGGCGCATTGCGCGCGGCCTCTGGGCTTGTGAAGAGAGGCGGGAAGGGTAGGGCAGGCCGCAGTCAGGAGAATCAAGTTTTCGGAAAATCAACATTCTGCTGCGCTGAACCTTCTGCGAAAAACGCAATTTCCGGGCGGGGTTACGTCCGGGTGTGGTCCTTTTTCTCGCAAAAACATGGGCTGTCGGCAAAAAAATCGCCTGTCGCCACCGGTCTTGAAAACGAACGGCGGCTCACTATGAGATTTCATACTTTATGTACGTTTTTGTAAAATAAATTCAATTATTTGCATTCATCTTTTGCGGTACGCGTCAGGCGGCGTGCAGCGGGCTTAATATGGGGCGGGGAGCCTCGTCCTCAGTCTTTTTTGCGTCTTTTGATCAAGATCAAAAGACTTTTGATCCGCGGTTTGTAAACATCAAGACATCCGCATGTGAAGGCGCGCGAACACATGATGCCGAGCCGGTCTTTTGCGGGCGGAAGATTTTGAAACTTTGAAGCGTATTGCCGGGGGACCCATCATGGCAGATCAAGTGCTCAACCAGACACCCACGTATACAGTGACACACACCTTCAGCACAAATGATGTGACTGGTACCTTCGGTGGGCTGACACAGGGCGACGTCCAAGACGGTGATCCTGCCGTTGTGGATTTTTCCGCCGAACCGGTGATCACCAAAGAAGGCGTCGCGCTGTATCCGGTAAACAGCGAATTTGGCTATAACGTCATTGATTTCGACCAAGCGATTGAAAAAGACTTTTTCGACGATCCAGAATACGAAGAAGGCTTCGTTGGCGATCTGTCCGGCGAGGGCGGAGAGCATCTGGGGCTGGTGGTTTCGAACGCCCCCACCGATGTTTTTCAGACCCCGGCAGTTCACGGCACCTGGCTGGCTGGCCTTGGTGGCAACACGGTCAAAGCCTCGACCGAACACTATGTGGTGATGCAGCAGGTGCTGTCGGATCAGCGTTTCCCCGGTGATCCGGATGCAGAATACCAGCTGGACGATAATCTGTGGATTGTTGGCGGCGAATACGACGGTCAATATGTGGCGGACGTGCTGCCTCAGGTCGGCGATGTAAACGGCGACGGTGTTCTGGATCTGAAGGATGTGCTGGAGCCCAATGAAGCCACCATTCAGGAAAACATCGCGGTCGGTAACGACTATTCGGTGACGCTGAAGGATGAGGGGATGTCCCGGTTGATGTTGAAGTTTGCCTGAAGGGTGGCGTTGCTTTCCCTGAGCCGTAGGCTCGGGGTGATCAAACCGAAAGGAAAGCAACACCATGAAGAAGACTACGACATCGCAGGCG
>NZ_JBDOQR010000200.1:0-1057 GCF_039839315.1 Phaeobacter sp. CAU 1743
TTCGCAAAGATCAAGGAATTCAGAGCCATAGCGACCCGCTACGAAAAGACAACGTCCAGCTACGCCGCCAATTGGCATCTCGCGGCTGCCATCATCGCCTCACGATGAATGTCCACAGACCCTAGTTTATGTCATCCTGACCCCGGTCCTGTTTTTCCTTTTTGCCAAAGGCCTTGTCGGCGGCGGTGATGTGAAATTTATATTGGCGGTCGCAGTTTCAATACCTTTTCACGCATTAGGCCTGTTCTTCCTGGTTTCCGGGGTGGCCGGAGGGCTTGCTGCGATAGTGATTATTTTGCAGGCTAGGTTTCTTGGACGCCCACTTGACCAGATGTCCGTTCCATATGGGGTTGCTCTCGCATTGGCGACAGCGCTTGTACTCGCCAGAGATATCTCGTGACGCAGTTCATCATCGCCGGGCAGATCAAGGAGTAAATCCTGCGCGCACTGGTGGCGGTGCTGCGGCATGTCCCGTGGTCGCTGTAGATTCCAGGACAGCAGATCGCGGGAGCGGTTGGCGGATCAACCGGCATGGAATATCTGATGCTCCTCCGGTTTGCCGGTCACGCGGCATCCCCGACGGCGCAGAGGAAAGCACATCGCGTTAGGTTCCATCCCGGGGGAGCGCCCGTCAGCCTAAAAGGACGACGTTCCCCGCTTTGGCCTATGCCCGACAAAGCCGGTGGGATTCGCTTTTAACCGGCGCAAGGCCGCGAGATTGTTCTGAATCGTGAGCGAACCCGGTTGTTCGGACGATGCGCGCTGCAAAAGTTTCTCGGCCTGTGTCAGGTTCCCGCGCAACATCATCGAAAAACCATAGTCATTCAGGTATGTCGCGTTGTTGCCATTGGCTTTCTTGTAACGCGCAAAATAGACATCGGCCTGTTTGAACTGACCCAGCAAGGAATACGCCGATGCCAGACCCAATATCCCCAACTTCGACACTTCGCGATGGATTTGAGCCCGGTTTGGCAATGCGGACTTCAATGAAATAAGGGCTTTCCGTGTGTGGAGGGTCAGATTTTGGCGAGAATCCTGTTGTGGCACGTTATGGCGC
>NZ_JBDOQR010000201.1:0-1050 GCF_039839315.1 Phaeobacter sp. CAU 1743
GTGCAAACCTCGAAAGCTCGACCCAGGGTTCAGCGCAACATACTTCACCCCCAAACCTCGCAACATATCCGCAAATACATCGCTACCCCAAACTCCCAAACTATCCGACGATACTGGGCGCTCAACCTGATACAGCCTGTGCTCTGTCATGTGTTTTCCCGACTTTCTGTTTGATGTTCTCAATTTCAATACTGGCTCAGAAGCTGTCCAAAGCCCGCTCGTGTTTCGTTGAAACCGGCCTGTCGCAACAAGTGCCACGCCATAACTTGATTGCTTGTTAGGACAGGCCGGTCCGTAATCGCTTCTAAAGGCTCGACAATGCCAAGCGTTCGTATTGCGGTACACGATAGGAAATACGCATCCGCGTCTTCCCGCATGCAACCACAAGTCAGCGCATACCAATGCTGAGGATCCAGGCTGGCCATTTCATCTGTGCTGTTCAAGCCAAGCCCTAGGGCATCCAGAACCGTAATCCCATGCCTTTCCAAAAAGGCGACTTCACTGGCGACGATGTGATCAAGATAAGGCGTAACCAAAACTATTTTTCGTACATCCAACGCCTTAAACGCTGCAATCAAAGCGCCAGAAGTGGCCACTACCCGGCTACTGCTGGCGGATGTGGCCCGGGACACAATATCATCCTCTAGCGCAGGATCACGCGTAGACACCGCGGTGCAATGAAACCCGGTCAGATCTGGCTTCACGTCGCCTATGAGTGCGGCCGCTGCATCAATGTCATGTGTCATCGCCATCAGTTCTTCGGGTGAACTGCCCGTCAAACATAACCGCGTCACATGTAACGAAATATCCATAGGCAGAATGGCCGCCAACTCACCCTCTGCCACGCTGTTACCTGAAGGCATAAGTAGACCAAACCGCGCCCGCGAACCAAACCGGATCGCAGAAGAGATAGCACCTGCGCTTCCGGTCGTGTCGCGAATGCTGTGGAAATTCCCTGGCGGCGCGCTCCGGGCATGTGAAGGGTCGGTGTTTTAGGCTGCGAGGTCAAGGGGCATGGGTTCGAGGGGCTGAGAGAGGGTTTCCCAGCCG
>NZ_JBDOQR010000202.1:0-1039 GCF_039839315.1 Phaeobacter sp. CAU 1743
ATGTTCTCGCTTATTGAAACGCGAGCTAAAAATTGAAATCGAAACGTAAAATACCACGTCGGATTACGCTTCATCCTGCTGGAATCCTGTAAGAACTTTTTAATGAAACGGCAAAGCAATTGCGACATGAGTTCTGATCGTCTGGCGCTCTGGATATCGATGCGGCTCTCGGGCGCACAGGATGACCCAAATGCCCTTGCAAGAGTTGGATGGGCTGTTCGGCGCCTGACAGGCGGTCCCGGACCGAAGGCTGACTTAGCCGCCTTCCTGGATCGCCGCGATCCCGAGAACATTGAAGACAGCGCTGAGCGTTTCGAAGATCGTGCGGGCGGATGGCTGGAAGTAATGACAGCCGCAGCCGAGTTCCACCCAATCACCCGAGCTTGCATGGGCTTTCATCTCTGGAGTCTGGCGGGACTCGGACAGCACGGCGACCAGATCGAAGCCGCCGTCACCGCGTCCAGGATCGCGGCCTGCGACGGAAGCGGCGCCGTCTTCGCGCCGCTGGCTATGGGCGGGGCAGGGGGGCTGCGTGTCTCGGGTTTGCCAACCGAACGCTTGGCACGCTGGTTGGATGGGATGAACAGCGCAATTCTAACGGCGATGCGTCATCTAGATGGTACCCAAACATGGAGTGTTCGGGCGGAAGGAGCCATGTCTCAGCTTTCGGGCAGAACTCCGGCCGCTCTTCGGTCTGTGTTGACAGAGTGGCCTTTGGTGTCGGCCCCGATGGCGGAGGCCCTAACAGGCGCAAGTCGCGCGGCTGTTCAAAGGAACCTCGCATGGATGGAAGAGCGAGGCCTGATCCGAGAAGTGACGCAACAAGGACGATTCAGGATGTGGCGGATCAAGGACTAGACCGTTGTCGCGTAGCCCTTAATTGTGAGATGAGAAATCCAACGAAATCAACGGGGGAGTGGGCAAAACCTGGTGGTCGACGTGGTAGGGTAAGGTTTCGGAACAAGGCGGGACCCACCATGGATGTAAGCATTTTTATCGAGACGACGTTTGACGATGGAGAAACCAAGAGGCGCAATAT
>NZ_JBDOQR010000021.1:0-68967 GCF_039839315.1 Phaeobacter sp. CAU 1743
GCCCTCACGGGCATGCTGGCTGCGGGTGAGTTCGGTCCAGGCCATCGTGGTCTCCGTTCAGTGTCGTACCCGAACAGAAACACAACCTCCTGAACTCACTCAATTAGTTTCAAATCGGGCTCTAAGGTCATGCTTAAGGCCACTGTGGCGTGCGGGAAACCCCCTTGGTTTGGTCAAAATACTGCCGCATTCATCGGCTTCAACGTGGTTAATCAAGCATTAACGAGCGTCGGTTTGCCCGGCCAGCTACAGTGAGGACCCCATGTGCCTAGCCCAGATCCCGCACCCCGTCATTCCCGGATCCTTTGCCACAGCCCCTGGCGCCATGAGGGGCGGGTCGCTTGTGCTGGGGTTCAAAGCGAATTGGCCGATGCGGAGGATGCTGCTGCAGATGCTGGGCGTGGCTTTATTGCTCTGCGCGGGAGGGCTGTGGATGATGAACGCGGAAATGATGCACCCGGGGGACAAAGTGATCCGGGTGGGCGTTTGCGTGGTCTTTTTCTTTCTGGGGATGGTTCTGCTGACCATACGGCCCCTGCGGCCCGGCACAGAGGTGTGTTTCGATCCGGTGCGGCGGGAATTGCGGGTCCTGAGAACCAATAGCCAAGGCGCGGTCCGGACTATTCTGCGCCGCCGCTATGACAGCCTTGGGGCAGCACGGCTGACCTCGGCCACGGTTCAGTTGTTCGAGGCGGATGGCAGCTTGTTGTTCGAGGTGCCGCTGAGTACTGTGCAGTCTCGCAGCCTGTTGCGCGATCAGCTCAGCGGATCTGTGCCGCTGCTGACCTGAAAACCGCTTGAAAAATGGGCGCAGGATTTTCGCGGTTGCTCGGTAAGGTATTGCAATCAAAAGGACAACTTCCCGGTTCGCGGGTAACTGTTCGGTTAGGAACAGACAATGTGGAAAATTGCCAGTTTCATTTCGTCGCCCGGTGGCACAGGTGTTGGGCATACAAAATTCGTTCCAACGGAGTCCTCTGACGATGAAAAACCTTCTGCTTGCCGCCGCCCTGACCGGCGCCGCCGCCACCGCCGCTGTCGCCGCGCCTGAAAAATACGTGCTGGATTCCAGCCACAGCCAGGTGGTGTTCAACTACAACCACCTCGGCTTTTCGACCACTTGGGGCATGTTCTCGGGGTTTGAAGGCGAGATCATGTTCGACAAGGAAGATCCGGCAGCCTCCAGCGTTTCCGTGTCGATGCCCGTGATGTCGATGCTGACCGGCTGGCAGGCGCGTTTCGATCACTTCATGTCCAATGACTTCTTTGCGGCAACCGAAGATGAAATGGTGACCTTCACCTCCACCGAGATCCACGTGTCCGGCGAGAACACCGCGCACATCACCGGCGATCTGACACTGAACGGTGTGACCAAATCTGTCGTCCTGGATGCCAAGCTGAACCAGTCGGGTGATCACCCGATGGCGGGCAAGCCCTGGGCCGGTTTCAACGCAACCACCACGCTGCTGCGCAGCGACTACGGTCTGGAAAAATTCGCTCCTTACGTCAGCGATGAAGTCCAGGTTCAGATCTCCATCGAAGCGATGAAAGCTGAATAAGCTACTGACTCGATCGTAAGATCCGCCGCCGGTTCCAGTCTGGGACCGGCGGCTTTTTTGTGCGCGCTGGTGTGGTGCGCTCTGGGGGGCTTCAATAGGCTCTCGGAGCGATGGCCGGAGGAGCCGCGGGCAGGGAGGCATCTCAGCAGGAGCGTTAGGATCCCTGCTGCGTCACCGGTTATGGCGTGGAGGACAACAGGTACGGGTTTTCATTCCGTTGGCCTCATTGCACCGTGGAGGCTGTAACTGTCGGGGCCGCCCCTATGCGGAGGCTCTGCCGTCCTTTTGTACCCGCATACGATTATCGATGGCCTAAACGAAAACGCGGGCCACTGGTGTGGCCCGCGTAAAGAAGCGCTTTGATCGGGGGAAGCCGCGCCGTCAGTTGCGCGTCGCCTCCAGCTCCACCGAGATCTCCACCGCAAAGGCAAGAGTGCCTTCGTCCTGGGTGCCCTGACCGATATTGAAATCCAGCCGGTTGACGGTGGTCTGTCCGCGCATGCTTGCTTTGTCACCGTCCAGGGTCAGTTCGAATGGCAAGGTGATGGGCACGCTTTGATCGCGGATGGTGAGCGGTCCAACCGCCTGATAGCCGTCTGCGGTCTTTTCGATCTCACCTTCGAATGTTGCGGTGGGATATGTCGCCTGATCGAAGTAATCCGGGCCCATCGCCTGGTCCGTGACCGATCCAAGGGTCAGCGAAGCGATCGAGATGGTGACGGAAACATCGCCAGCCGGTCCCGGCGCAGTAGGCTCTTCGAAATTGATGTCGGCGTTCCAGTCGGCGAACTGACCGGTTACGCTGCTGCCCATCTGCACAACCGAGATGGCAAGGGTGCCGCTCTCGACGCGCCAGCCAGAGGTATCTGGTGTCTCGGTTTCTGCACTCGCGGTGGACTGCGGTGCAGGGGCTTCGGCCTGCGTTGCTGTGGCGGTTTGGTCGTCGTCGAGACCAAGGAACGCACCGGTACCAAGGACCACTGCAAAGACGGCAATGGCGGCAAGGGCAGGAAGGGCGCTGTAGCTTTGCGCCGGGGGCACGGGCATATCGCCGGATCCGGGCAGCATACGACGCAAGGTCGAATCCTTGTCGATCACATGATGCTTCAGCGCGCCCGCCACGTGCAGGGCCAGCGCGGCCAGCAGGGTCCAGACCAGAATACCATGTGCCGCGCCAAATAGACTGGCAACGCTTTCGGATTTGGCGACAAAGGGCAGGGACTGGCCAAAGGGCCAGAGGATCGGTGCGAAGCCCGTTGTCGCGGCGTGGTGGATCCAGCCGGTCAGCGGCACCGCCACCAGAGAGATATAGAGCATCCAGTGCACGATTTCAGCCGCCAGTGCTTCGGGCTTGTTGTCTGGGTGCAGCAGCCCCGGCTTCTCCTGCGTCACCGCCCAGAGAATCCGGGCCAGGGCCACAAAGAACACGGCAACGCCGACCGTCTTGTGCAGGGAAAACAACAGCGTGGCGCGGGAAATGGTTTCCTGCGCGCCGTCAAAGCCGGGGCTTTGGATGGTGTGTGCCAGCTCGTTGGCAAAATAGCCAAGCGGGAAGGCGGCAAGGATCAGCAAGGCTGTCAGCCAGTGAAACGTCTTGGCAACACTGCCGTAGCTGGAGAAAGAATTGCGGCGGGACACGGGGACAAACCCTCCTTGGGTACGGGATACGGCTACAGCCTACCGTGCGGGCGCGCGCATGCAATGCGGGCAGCTGTCAACCGGTGCACATGGGAGGTGCGCTGACGCGGCATCGAATGCAGATCCCTTGTACGCAGGGTCAGCTGCGTCTAAACCGGCTGAAATGGCAAATAAAGATGGGGTCTTTGATGACTGTCGCATTCGTGTTTCCCGGGCAGGGTGCCCAGACAATCGGCATGGGCAAGGAGTTGGCCGAGGCCTATCCCGCCGCAAAAGCGGTGTTTGACGAGGTCGACGCGGCGCTGGGGGAATCCCTTAGCAACCTGATCTGGGAGGGCGATATCGAAACCCTCACCCTGACTCGCAATGCCCAGCCGGCGCTGATGGCGACCTCCATGGCCGCGATGCGCGCACTTGAGGCCGACGGTATCACCATCAACAAGGCCGCTTTTGTCGCCGGGCATTCGCTGGGGGAATATTCCGCGCTGGCTGCCGCTGGGGCGATCTCGGTTGCCGATACCGCGCGTCTGCTGCGCACCCGCGGCGCTGCCATGCAGGACGCCGTGCCGGTGGGCGAGGGCGCAATGGCCGCGATCTTGGGGCTGGATCTTGATGCGGTTCGGGCGGTTGCAGAAGAGGCCGCTCAGGGCGAGGTCTGTCAGGCCGCCAATGACAACGACCCGACGCAGGTTGTGGTCTCCGGTTCCAAGGCCGCCGTTGAGCGCGCCGCCGTGATTGCCAAGGAAAAGGGCGCCAAGCGCGCCGTGATGCTGCCGGTCAGTGCCCCATTCCACTGCGCGCTGATGCAGCCTGCCGCCGATGTGATGGCCGAGGCCTTGGCTGGTGTTGAAATCAAAGCCCCTGCCGTGCCGCTGATCGCCAATGTGCGCGCTGATGAGGTGACCGATCCCGATACCATCCGCCAGCTGCTGGTCGAGCAGGTCACCGGCTCGGTGCGCTGGCGCGAAAGCGTGCAGGCGATGGCCGCCAAGGGTGTGACCGAATTCTGGGAAATCGGCGCGGGCAAGGCCCTGTCCGGTATGATCCGCAAGATCGACCGCAGCCTGACTTGCCGTCAGTTCGGCACCGCCGAGGGCGTTAAAGCTGCGGTTGAAGGCTGACGCGCGGCCTGAGCGATATGTCTGCCGGTTGCCCGGCGGGACGTGGTCGCCCGGGTGGGCGTAAACGCGCCCGCCATGGGGCGGGCGGACGCGTCCCGACGCTTGCGCGCCGGGAGAAGACCATAAATAGCGTCTCTGCATGAGGCCGTTCAAAGACTTGAGGAAAAGAACATGTTTGATCTGACTGGCAAGACTGCCCTCATCACCGGCGCATCCGGCGGCATTGGCGGCGATATCGCCCGCGCGCTACATGCTGCTGGCGCCACTGTTGCCCTTTCCGGCACCCGCGAAGAGCCGCTGAAGGCCCTGGCCGAGGAACTGGGCGAGCGCGCCTTTGTGCTGCCTTGCAACCTCAGCGACGCGGACGCCGTCGAAGCGCTGCCGAAACAGGCGGCCGAGGTAATGGGCTCCGTTGATATCCTCGTGAACAACGCAGGCATCACCAAAGACAACCTGTTCATGCGCATGAAGGATGAGGAATGGCAGAGCGTTCTGGACGTGAACCTCACGTCCACCATGCGCCTGTGCCGGGGCGTGCTGCGCGGCATGATGAAGGCGCGCTGGGGCCGGATCATCAATATTTCCTCAGTGGTCGGTGCGACCGGCAACCCGGGGCAGGCCAACTACGCAGCCTCCAAGGCCGGTATGGTCGGCATGTCCAAATCCCTCGCCTATGAAGTGGCCAACCGGGGCATCACCGTCAATGCGGTTGCCCCCGGTTTCATTGCCACAGCGATGACCGACAAGCTGAACGACAACCAAAAGGACGCGATCCTGACCCAGATCCCAGCAGGCCGCATGGGAGATTCGAAAGAGATCGCTGCCGCGGTTCTATACCTTGCCAGCGCTGAGGCCGCTTATGTGACCGGCAGCACCTTGCACGTGAATGGCGGTATGGCGATGCTGTGATTAGCAATAGCCTTGCCGCGCCGGATTGCGGCGTTGCAGAATGATGAAAAAGGGGCCCTCTCGGGCTCCTTTTTTGCGTCTGTCAGAGGTGATCTCCTTCACAAGTATCTGTTAACAAAAACTTTATGGTGAAATCCGCGGCGCGGGGCTTGTGGGCGTTCCCCACAACCTCCATTTGCCAGTGCAGCACGCGTTTTAACCCGTTCTCTGGATCACCCGGAACGGCGCGAAAACGTTTGCCTCTGGGCGCGTCTGTGCTATAGGCGGCCCATATTTCCGCTGACGAAGGGGTTTGACCCCTGTCTCGGTCAGCCCCCGCCCGGCGGGGGCACAACCGCCCGGATCGGGCAAAACCACGCCAGCCCGAGCGGGTAAGGGCAAAACCGGGCAGATTGCCCTGAAGAAAAAACGAGGAATGGATATGAGCGACGTCGCAGACCGCGTGAAAAAGATCGTTGTAGAGCACCTGGGTGTTGAAGAAGCCAAAGTGACCGAGAATGCCTCGTTCATCGACGACCTGGGCGCAGACAGCCTGGACACGGTCGAGCTGGTTATGGCCTTTGAAGAAGAGTTCGGAATCGAAATTCCGGACGATGCAGCCGAAACCATCCAGACCTTCGGCGACGCAGTGAAATTCATCACTGAAGCTTCCTAAGATACGTCATTCACATATCTGTGAATGCCAAGGCGGCGCTTTCCTACCGGGAAGCGCCGTTTTGCGTCATGGAGGGTGGACGGTTTTGTGGCGAGGTGATCATGGACGTCCCCAGTCTGTGGTATGCTGGGGACGATATCCTGATCCAACCCGCTAGGAGGACCTATGCCATGATGATCTACCCCACGATGGAGCTGATGAACGGCGGTTGCGTAACGCTGGACAAGGGGCGCCTGGAGGAACCGGTTCTTTGGCATGTGGATCCGGTCAAGACGGCCAAGGATTTTGCGGCCGCCGGAGCGGAATGGATGCACCTGACCGACTTCAATGCGGTGCAGGGCGATGATTCCAATGCTGCCCTTGTCGAGGAAATCATCCGCAGCGTCGGCATTCCGGTGCAACTGGGGGGCGGCCTGCGAAGCCGCGAGCAGGTCGAGCACTGGATCGACCTTGGTGCCGGGCGGGTCACCGTCAGCACCCTGGCCGCGCGGGATCCTGCGCTGGTCAGCGAATTGGCCAAGCAACACCCCGATCAGATCGTGCTCGCGGTGGATGTCTGGCAGGGGCAGGTGATGACCGAAGGCTGGCGCCAATCCGGTGCGTTCTCTCCTGAAGCCTATATCGCCGCCTTTGAAAACGCGCCTTTCGCGGCAATCCTGGTCACCGATATCGACAGCGACATGTCCGAGGTCGAGGCGCAGCTGGGTCTGATTTCCGGCCTAGCAGCCGAGGCGAAAGCGCCGGTCATCGCCAGCGGCGTGGTGCGCAACGTGGATGACATTTCGCGGTTGAAATACATCCCCAATATTGCCGGTGCCCTGGTCGGGCGGGCGCTGTTCCGCAAGACGCTGACGCTTGAGGAAGCGCTGGAAACCGCGCGTCCGCAACCCGAACCCGTCGCGGAATTTCGCTAAAGCACCGATGACGCGGTCGTTATTTCGGCGCTCTGCGGGCTCCGGCGGCGGATGCTCCGGGCTACCAAGGTGATAGGTCAGTCGCTTAGTCTGCTGAAAAGAAATGAAAACACCCTTCGGCGCAGCAGGCCGTAGGGTGTTTTTCTTTGGTGGCTCTCCGACAATACAGTCCGACCGGCCCATCTGCGCGGACCTGCGTCGGCGCTCTTGCACCTTTTGGTAAATCCAAGGTATCTGGATGGGCGAAAAATGCCGAGGCAGAGGAGAGCATGGAATGCGTCGAGTAGTTGTCACCGGACTTGGCCTGGTTACCCCTTTGGCCAGCGGGGTAGAAGAAACATGGTCGCGTCTGCTGGAAGGTAAATCCGGCGCCGGGCCGATCACCCTGTTCGATGCCCATGAAAGCGGCGTCGCCACCACCTATGCCTGCGAAGTCCCGCGCGGTGATGGCACCGATGGTACCTTCAACCCCGATGAGTTCCTTGCCCCGAAGGAACAGCGCAAGGTGGATGATTTCATCCTCTATGGCATGGCGGCTGCGGATATGGCCGTCAAGGATGCGGGCTGGACCCCGAGCGATGAGGAAAGCCTGCTGCGCACCGGCGTGATGATCGGCTCCGGCATCGGCGGGCTCAGCTCGATCGCAGACACCGCGGTTCTGATCAAGGAACGCGGTCCGCGCCGTGTCTCTCCCTTCTTCATTCCTGGCTCGCTGATCAACCTTGCCTCCGGTCAGGTGTCGATCCGTTATGGCTTCCGCGGCCCGAACCACTCGGTCGTCACCGCCTGTTCCACCGGTGCGCACGCCATCGGTGATGCCAGCCGCATCATCCGCGCAGGCGACGCAGATGTAATGGTCGCTGGCGGCGCCGAGGCGGCAATCTGCGAGATCGGCATCGCGGGCTTCAACGCTTGCAAGGCGCTCAGCACCAAATACGGCAACGATCCGCAATCCGCGAGCCGCCCCTATGACGAGGACCGCGATGGTTTCGTCATGGGCGAGGGCGCCGGCGTGGTAGTGCTGGAAGAATACGAACACGCCAAGGTGCGCGGCGCCAAGATCTATGCCGAGGTCCTGGGTTACGGCATGTCGGGCGACGCCTATCACATCACCGCCCCGTCGGAATCGGGTGAGGGTGGCGAGCGCGCCATGCGGGCCGCGCTGTCCAATGCGGGCCTGAAGCCGACAGACGTGGATTACATCAACGCACATGGCACCTCGACCATGGCCGACACCATCGAGCTGGGCGCGGTTGAGCGGATGCTGGGCGATCACGCGGGCAATGTCACCATGTCCTCCACCAAATCGTCGACCGGGCACCTTCTGGGTGCGGCCGGCGCGATCGAGGCGATCTTCTCGATATTGGCGATCCGCGATCAGGTGGCACCGCCGACCATCAACCTGGACAACCCCGCCATTGAAAGCCGGGTCGATCTGGCGCCCAACGCCAAACGCGAACGCAAGATCGACGTGGCCCTGTCGAACTCCTTTGGCTTTGGCGGCACCAATGCTTCGGTGATTTTCGGAAAGCCGAAATAAATGTGGCGCGCACTGGCCTCCAACATGCTGACGGTCCTCATCGTGGCGCTGTTCCTCTTGGGCGGCGTCATCATGTGGGGCCAGTCGCAATACACCTCTGAGGGACCGCTGGAGCAGGCCATCTGCCTGCGCGTCAAAAGCGGCTCCAACATGACCCGCGTGTCCCGCACGCTGGAGGATCAGGGCGCGGTGACATCCGGGGCCCTGTTCCGGGTTGGTGTGAAGTACAGCGACAAGGCATCGCTGCTGAAGGCAGGTAGCTACCTGGTACAGCCCGGCGCCTCGATGGAGGAGATCGTCGATCAGATCACCCGTGGCGGCGCCAGCACCTGCGGCACCGAGATCGTCTATCGCGTCGGCGTCACCCGGGTTCTGGCTGAGGTGCGCGAATTGGATCCGGCCAGCAACCGGTTCGTGGAGCGAGCCGAATTCAACCCCGCCGAGGATGAAGCGCCTGCCGAATACCTTGAGAAAAAGGCCGAAGCCGACACCCGGTTCCGCATCGCACTGGCCGAAGGTGTGACCAGCTGGCAGGTGACCGAGGCACTAAAGTCCATGGATATCCTTGAAGGTGATCCCGGTGAGCGCCCGCCCGAGGGCATGCTGGCGCCGGACAGCTATGAGGTCACGCCCGGTGATGAGCGGGCAGCGATCCTTGCAGAAATGCAGGAACGTCAAGTCCTGCGCATCAATGCCGCCTGGGAAGGCCGCTCTGCGGATGCTGCTGTGGAAACGCCCGAAGAGATGCTGATCCTCGCCTCGATCATCGAAAAGGAAACCGGCGTCGCCGAGGAACGGGGACAGGTGGCCAGCGTCTTTACCAACCGTCTGAAGCGCGGCATGCGCCTGCAGACGGACCCGACGGTGATCTACGGTGTCACGCAGGGCGAAGGCGTCTTGGGACGCGGCCTGCGTCAAAGCGAGCTGCGCCGGGTAACGCCTTGGAATACCTATGTCATCGAAGGGTTGCCGCCGACCCCAATTGCCAACCCTGGCTTTGCCAGCCTGGAGGCCGCGGTCAATCCGGATGAAACGGATTACCTGTTCTTCGTCGCTGATGGCACGGGTGGCCATGCCTTTGCCGAAACCCTGGCCGAACACAACCGCAACGTGGTCAAGTGGCGCCAGATCGAGGCAGAGCGTAGCAGCGATTGAGGTGTCCTTTATCTGACGCTGGCACCCAGCGGCGGACGACAAATTCACAGAGACACAAAAGGGCGCTTCGGCGCCCTTTTTCTTTGCGTGCGGACCGCGGGTTACTCGGTCGCTTTGCATCCGACGGGCCGCAAAGCCTAACAAGGATTGGCGCCGCCGTTCTGCCAACCTGCTGCAGCGCTTGACATGATGGGCAGAAACCCGTATAAGTTGAGCCGCAGTTGGAAGGAAACTTGGCGGCCCCGCAGCGCATGTCGGCGGCCGTCCTTTCTTTCTCTCATCCGGAGCATTTCCGTATGAGGCCCGATTATTCCCATGACAACACCAGACCTCGCCGATGACCATCGGCCTGTCCGCGATCTGTTGCGGTCTTTGCAGGCCTCGCTGCTGCGGCTGCGCAACGAGGCGGAGGGCTTGCACGACTCTCTGATGCAGAACGGTGCAGAGGCGCTGACACAGGGAGAGCGGCAGCAGGTGGCGAAGCTCGAAAGCCTAATCCGGGACAGCCAGAAAGTGGAGAAGTTGATTGCAGAGCGAACCCATGACACCGCCGCAGGGGATGCTGAACTCGACCTTGAAGAGGCCCGGGTTGAAATCTGCCGCCGCCTGGATTGCCTCCGTGCCGCTGCAGTTGCAGAGCCGCCTGCTGGAGAGCTTGAGTGATCAGGCCACGCGGGCGTTGCCCTATCTGTTTGAGGTCTGGGCACATCCCCATCAGCTGCCGCCAGAGGGCGATTGGCGTTGCTGGGTGATCCTTGGGGGGCGCGGGGCGGGCAAGACGCGGGCCGGCGCAGAATGGCTGCGGGCGCAGGTCGAGGGGGCGACGCCCCTGGCCGTAGGAAAGGCCCGGCGCGTTGCACTAATTGCCGAGACATACGATCAGGTGCGTGATGTGATGATCCACGGCGACAGCGGGTTGCTGGCTTGCTCTCCCTCGGATCGCCGTCCGATGTGGAAGCCGAGCGAGCGCAAGTTGATCTGGGCCAATGGCGCGATGGCGCAGGCCTTTTCCGCCCATGATCCCGAGGCGCTGCGCGGCCCGCAGTTCGATGCGGCCTGGGCGGACGAACTGGCCAAGTGGAAAAAGGGCAGGGATTGCTGGGATATGCTGCAATTTGCCTTGCGGCTTGGCACGCACCCGCAGGTCTGCGTCACCACAACGCCCCGCAATACACGGCTGCTGCGGGAGTTGCTGGCGCGGGACAGCACGGTACAAAGCCACGCCGCGACCGAGGTTAACCGGGCCCATCTGGCGCCCTCCTTCCTGGCAGAGGTCCGCACGCGCTATGCCGGATCGCGGCTGGGGCGGCAGGAACTGGACGGGGTGCTGCTCTCGGATGTGGAGGGGGCGCTTTGGTCGGCGGAACAGTTGGAGAGGGGCCGGGTCGAGACTGCGCCGCGGCTGAGCCGGGTGGTGGTGGCGGTGGACCCTGCCGTCAGCGCCGGAAAATCCTCGGACGCCTGCGGTATCGTGGTGGCCGGTGCCATCACCGACGGGCCGCCACAGGATTGGCGGGCCGTCGTGCTGGCCGACCGCACCCAGGAGGGCGCCCAGCCGCTGGCCTGGGCCCAGGCGGCGATCCGCGCGCGCGAGGAATTCGACGCCGACCGGCTGGTGGCCGAGGTCAATCAGGGCGGCGCGCTGGTCGAAAGCGTATTGCGGCAGGTGGATCCGATGGTGCCCTTTCGCGCCCTGCACGCCGCGCGCGGCAAGGCGGCGCGGGCGGAACCGGTGGCGGCGCTTTATGAACAGGGACGCGTGGCGCATCTGCAGGGGCTCGCTGCGCTCGAAGATCAGATGTGCCAGATGACGGCGCGGGGATATCTGGGCCAGGGATCGCCTGACCGGTTGGATGCGTTGGTCTGGGCCCTGCACGAATTGATGATCCGTCCTGCCGCCTCTCTGCGCTTGCCACGGGCGCGTCTGCTCTGATCCGGGGGGGTGTTGCGCCCCCGGCGGGCGCGGCACTTCGTGGATCTTCATTCCCCTCAGGCACAACTGTTTCTCAGCAAAGGGCGGATTGGCCCGATCAAGCATGAGGAGTGCAGCATGGTCTTTGACCTCCTGCGGCGCAAGACACGGGCAGCCGAACCCCCGGTGCAGCAGAAAGCAAGCGCGGCGGCCCGCGTGGTGAACTGGCACGGGCTGGGCGGTGTCAGCTGGAGCCTGCGCGACGCCGTCTCGCTGACCCGCAGCGGTTTTGCAGGCAATCCAGTGGGATTTCGCGCCGTCAAACTGATCGCCGAGGCGGCTGCCTCTTTGCCGCTGATCTTGCAGGACGCGACGCAACGCTATGACAACCATCCGCTGCTGACTCTGCTCGCACGGCCAAACCCGGCGCAATCCCGCTCGGACCTGATCGAGGCGCTGATCGGGTATATCCTGCTGTCTGGCAATGCCTACGTTGAGGCGGTAGCCGGGGAGGAGGGACTACCGGCGGAGCTGCACGTGCTGCGCCCAGACCGGATCAGCGTCGTTCCCGGGGGCGATGGCTGGCCGGTGGCCTATGACTATGCGGCGGGCGGGCGCAAGCACCGGTTTGCCGCCACTGGCACCCGCAGCCCGATCTGCCACATCCGCAGTTTCCACCCGCAGGACGACCACTACGGGCTTGCACCCTTGCAGGCCGCCGCGACGGCTGTGGACGTTCACAACGCTGCCTCGCGCTGGTCCAAGGCGCTGCTGGATAACGCTGCCCGCCCATCCGGGGCGCTGGTCTGGTCCGGCAGCGATGGGCAAGGCATGATGCCCGAGGATCAGTTTCGACGGTTAAGTGATGAAATTGAAACGAATTTCCTGGGTGCACGCAATGCTGGCCGCCCGATGGTTCTGGAAGGCGGCCTTGACTGGAAACCGATGGGGTTTTCGCCCTCGGACATGGAATTCCAAAAAACCAAGGAAGCCGCCGCGCGGGAAATCGCCCTGGCATTCGGGGTGCCGCCGATGCTGCTGGGCCTGCCCGGCGATGCTGCCTACGCCAATTATCAGGAAGCAAACCGCGCGTTTTACCGGCTGACCGTGCTGCCGCTGGCGGGCCGTGTGGCAACGGCGCTTTCGGATTGGCTGTCGGGATTTACGGGTGAGGCGCTGGAGCTGAAACCGGATCTTGATCAGGTGACGGCACTTGCAGCCGAGCGCGAGGCGCAGTGGCGCCGGATCTCTCGCGCCGATTTCCTGAGCCGGGATGAAAAACGCCGCCTGCTGGGCCTGCCGCCGCTGGCAGAGGGGGAGACGGATGTCTGAGGTACCCTTGCCCCCGTTTGATTGTTCTCCGGGATTGCGGCTGTCGGCCCATGAACGCGTCACCGAGATTCAGAATCAGGCGATGAACCGCAGGCTGGAGCGGATGGAGCAGATGATGGAACGGTTGGAAAAACGCCTGTGGCTGACTGTTTACGGCGTCGCCGCGGTGATCCTGGCGCAGGCGTTTCAATCCTTTCTGGTTGGTCTTTGATCACAAATTCAGAGTGTTATCGGGAGTATTGCATGCGACCTGAAATGGAATTGGAGCATAAGTTTGCCAAAGGCGGCGGCGGGATTGCCCTTGCGGCGGACAATGTCGTCGGGGCTACGCCAGCCTGTTTGGCGAGGTCGATCAGGGCGGCGATGTGGTGATGCCCGGGGCCTATGGCGCCTCGTTGCAGGCACTGGCTTCGCGGGACTGCAAGGTCAAGATGCTGTGGCAGCACGATCCTGCGCAGCCCATTGGGGTCTGGGACGAGGTACGCGAAGATGCGCGTGGCCTTTGGGTCAGCGGCCGGGTCCTGACCGATACCCGCCGCGGCGCCGAAGCGGTGTCCTTGATCACGGCCGGGGCCATTGACGGGCTGTCGATTGGCTATCGCACGGTCAAGGCGACCCGGCGGGCCGGGGGCGGACGGCAACTGACCGAGCTGGATCTCTGGGAGGTTTCGCTGGTGACCTTCCCGATGCTGGCGGCAGCCCGGGTGGCGGCAAAATCGCGGCGCTGCGCAGATGAGGCTCTGCGGACCCTTGCGGCGGAGCTGCGCGGTGCCTGCGCGGATGCCGAGGGGATCCAGGGCGCGCAAGACTTTCACAACACAGGACAGGCAGATGAGCAATCACAACAGTCCGGCTGACACCGGAGAAACGGCGCCTCTGGCGCAGGAAGTCCGGCAGGCGGTTTCCGGCTTTGTCAAAGACTTCAGGGGGTTCCGGGGTGAAGTGCAGGAAAAACTGAAACAGGTGGATGCGCGAATGACAATGCTGGATCGAAAATCTCAGGTGGTGAACCGGCCACAGCTGGCCGCAGGCGAGGATATCGGTGCTCCGCATCAAAAGGCCTTTGGCAGCTATCTGCGCTCGGGGGATGAGGGCGCGTTGCGGGGGCTGGACCTGGACGGTAAATCCCTGTCCACCGTGGTCAACAGCGATGGCGGCTACCTGGCGGATCCGCAAACGGCGGACACGGTGAAATCGGTGCTGCAATTGACAGCCTCGATCCGGGCCGTGGCCTCGGTCGTGAATGTCGAGGCGACCTCGTTCGATGTGCTGATCGATCATACGGATGTGGAGGCAGGCTGGGCCAGTGAAACCGATCCCACGGTCGAAACCGGCACGCCCTCCATTGACCGGATCACCATCCCGCTGCATGAACTCAGCGCCTTGCCCAAGGCCTCGCAACGGCTGCTGGACGACAGCGCCTTTGACATAGAGGGCTGGCTGGCCGGGCGTATCGCCGACAAATTCGCCCGCTCCGAGGCGGCGGCCTTTCTGAGCGGTGACGGGATCGACAAACCCACCGGGATTCTGACGCACCCGGCGGTCGACAATAGCAGCTGGAGCTGGGGCAGCCTTGGTTATGTGGCGACGGGCACCGATGGCAGCATCGGCACGGGAGATGCGATTGTCGATCTGGTCTATGCGCTGGGGGCGCGCTACCGGGCCAACGCGAGTTTTGTGATGAATTCCAAGACCGCCGGGGTGATCCGCAAGCTGAAGGACGCTGACGGCCGCTTCCTGTGGTCCGACGGTCTGGCGGCGGGCGAACCGGCGCGGCTGATGGGTTATCCGGTGCTGGTGGCCGAGGACATGCCCGATGTGGCCTCGGACAGCTACGCGGTGGCCTTTGGCGATTTTGCGGCCGGGTACACCATTGCCGAACGGCCCGACCTCCGGGTGTTGCGCGATCCCTTCAGCGCCAAACCGCATGTGCTGTTTTACGCAACCAAACGCATCGGCGGTGATGTCAGCGATTTTGCGGCCATCAAACTGATGAAATTCGGCCTGAGCTAACCGCCCGGGACCGATGACGGGACCGGCAGCCCGGACCCGTCGGCGGGCGCATGTCAGATACTCCCTGTCGTCCAGCTGCTCCCCCTCCGTCCGAGCGGCAGGGAGGATGTGCGCCCGCTGCAGCCGATCAGACAAAGCCATGAGGACGCCGGGAAGTGCGGAGAAATGTGATGATATTGACCGATGTGGCGCCGCTGCCGGACAGCGCCTTGCCGCTGGAGGCCTTCAAGGCGCACCTGCGGCTGGGCACCGGGTTTTCCGAAGACAGCCTTCAGGACGGTGTTCTGAACGGGTTCTTGCGTGCGGCGCTCTCTGCCATCGAAGCGCGGACTGGCAAGATACTGATAACACGCAGCTTCACCTGGGAGCAGACACGCTGGCGCAACGCAGAGGCTGAGTTCCTGCCCGTCGCGCCGGTGACCTCGGTGACCGAGATCGTGATGCGGGATGCCGAGGGCAGCGAAGTGATCGTGGACCCCGCACTCTACCGGCTGGAGCGCGACACCCATCATCCCAAACTCTGCTCGCAGCGCGGGTTCCTGCCCATCGTTGCCAAGGGCGGTTCGGTGAGGGTCAGTTTCGCGGCTGGGCTGGCGCCGGATTGGGGCGGCTTGCCTGCCGATCTGGCGCAGGCGGTTCTGATGCTGGCGGCGCATTACTACGAATACCGCGAGGATACCGGCCTGCACGGCGGTTGCATGCCATTTGGCGTCACCAGCCTGATCGAACGCTATCGTCCCCTGCGCCTGTCCCTGAGGGCGGTGCAATGACCGCGGCGCCGCGCCGTCCGCATCTGTCCCGGCAGTTGGTGCTGGAGGACCCGCGGCGTCTGCCCGATGGCGCGGGCGGATATGTCGAAAGCTGGAGCGCGCTTGGCACCCTCTGGGCCGAGGTCACGGCGCTCAGCGGGCGCAACGCAGACCAGCAGGGCGGCAGCCTGTCGCTGCAACGCTATCGCATCACGGTGCGGGCCGCCCCGGTGGGGGCGACGGCGCGGCCGCGTCCTGATCAGCGGCTTCGCGAAGGTACCCGCCGGTTTCGCATCGACGCGGTGAGCGAAGCGGACCCCGGCGCGCGCTATCTGACCTGTTTCGCGGTCGAGGAGCTGGGCGCATGAGCTATGCCATTTCCGCCGCGCTGCAGGCCGCGGTCTATCAGTACCTCTTGGCGGATCCGGCTCTGAGTGCGCTCATCGGCAGTGATCTGTTCGACGCACTGCCGTCGGGCACCCTGTCGCAGACCTACGTGGCTCTGGGGCCAGAGGAGGTCGAGGACCGCTCGGATGCTACAGGAGCCGGGGCGCGGCACCGGTTCACGGTTAGTGTGTTTTCTGACACCGCCGGATTTGCCCATGCAAAATCCGTGGCGGCGGCGGTTTGTGATGCATTGAGTGATGCGCCGTTGCTGCTCAGCCGGGGGCGGCTGGTGGGCCTCTGGTTCGACCGCGCCGCGGCACAGCGGCTCAGTGGCGGCGGGCGCAGCATCGTATTGCGGTTTTCCGCCCGGGTCGAAGACAGCTAACGCCACCCGGCAATCCCTTAAAACCAGACAAAATGGAGTGACCCCATGGGTGCACAGAATGGCAAGGATCTTTTGATCAAGGTGGATATGACCGGCGATGGGCAATTCGATTCCATCGCGGGACTGCGCGCCACCCGTATCAGTTTCAACGCCGAAAGTGTCGATGTGACCAGCCTTGAAAGCCAGGGCGGCTGGCGGGAGCTTCTTTCTGGCGCCGGGGTGCGCTCGGCCAATATCTCGGGTTCTGGGGTGTTTCGCGATGCGGGAACGGATGAGCGGGCACGGCAGCTGTTCTTTGACGGGATCACCCCGGATTTTCAGGTGGTGATCCCCGATTTCGGTATCATCGAAGGCCCGTTTCAGGTGACCTCGCTGGATTATGCCGGTACCCACAATGGCGAGGCCACCTACGAGCTGGCGCTGGCCAGCGCCGGGATGCTCAGCTTTACCGCGGTGTGATCCATGGCAAATCCCTACAGTGGCGAGGTGGAAATCACCATCGATGGAAAGCCTTACGCGTTGAAGCTGACCCTTGGCGCCTTGGCCGGGCTGGAGCAAAGCCTTGCAGAGGGAAGTCTCGTTGATCTGGTGCAACGGTTCGAGGCGGGGCGGTTTTCCGCCCGCGATATCCTTGCCCTGCTGGCGGCGGGTCTTGAGGGCGGCGGCCATTCTTTAAGCGCCGAGGAACTGGCCCAGGCCGATATCGCGGCGGGACCGCTGGGCGCAGCGCGGGTGGCGGCGCAGCTGCTGGCGCGCAGTTTCTCTCTTCCCAGGCCAGAAGCATGAGCAGCTTTGACTGGCCCGCGTTGATGCGTGTCGGCCTGGTTGGTCTGCGCCTCAGTCCCGATACCTTCTGGCGCCTGACCCCGGCCGAGCTGCGGCTGATGCTGACTCCTGCGGGCGCTGGCGGGGCGCTGGACCGTGCAGGGCTTGAGGATCTGATCGCAGCCTTTCCCGATACTCCGAAAGCAAAGGACCCTGACCATGGCGGAGAGTGAAATCGCCGAACTGGAACTGCGCAGCGAGGCATTGGGCGACGCGCTGGGGGATGCCGCCGGCATGGCGGCCAGTTTCGACACGGAATTGCGCCGGGTGCGCCAGGCCTTTGCCGCGACGGGCAAGGATGTGCAAAGCCTTGAACGCGGCATGTCACGCGGGCTGCGCCGCGCCTTTGAAGGCGTGGTGTTTGATGGCAAGAGCCTGTCGGACGCGCTGGATACCGTTGCGCGTTCGATGATCCGCACCAGCTACAACGCCGCCATCCGCCCGGTCACCGATCATGTGGGCGGGCTGCTGGCCAGCGGTGTTGGCAATCTGGTCAGCGACATACTGCCCTTTGCCGATGGTGCCGCCTTTTCGCAGGGGCGGGTGATGCCCTTTGCCCGGGGCGGCGTGGTCAGCGGCGCCACGATGTTTCCCATGCGCGGCGGCACCGGGGTGATGGGCGAAGCGGGGCCAGAGGCGATCCTGCCGCTGCGCCGTACCGCCGACGGATCGCTTGGCGTCACCAGTTCCGGCAGCGGTGCAACACAGGTGGTTATGAACATTGCCACCCCGGATGTGATCGGGTTCCGCCGCAGCGAAGGACAGATCGCCGCGCGCCTGTCCCGCGCCCTGTCGCGTGGCAACCGCAATCGTTGATCTGCGCGCCGCCTGATCTACCCAACGACAGATCCCAAAAGGGGGTATTCCGATGAATTTCCACGATGTCCGATTTCCCGCCTCGCTCAGCTTCGGCTCGGTCGGCGGTCCGCAGCGGCGCACTGATATCGTCACGCTCGCCAATGGCCATGAGGAGCGTAACACCCCTTGGGCGCACTCGCGGCGCCGCTATGATGCCGGGCTTGGTCTGCGCTCGCTTGAGGATATCGAGGTTCTGATTGCCTTTTTCGAGGCCCGTCGGGGGCAGATGTACGGCTTTCGCTGGAAGGACTGGTCGGATTACAAATCGGCCCGCGCCAGCGCAAAGGTCGATTTCCGGGACGAGGTGATCGGCACCGGCGATGGGCAGACTACGCGCTTCCAACTGGTGAAGTCCTATCGCTCCGGCACCTCGGTCTACCATCGCCCGATTGCCAAACCGGTGGCGGGAACGGTGCGCGTGGGCCTGAAGCAGGAGGAATTGCGCGAGAGCGTCGATTACGAACTCGACACCGCGACGGGTGAAATCACGCTGGCCTATCCGCCCGAGGCCGGGCTGGGGGTGGTCGCGGGCTTTGAATTCGATGTGCCGGTGCGGTTTGACACCGATCAGATCCTGACCAGCGTCGCCTCCTTTCAGGCGGGCGATGTGCCGGATGTGCCGATTGTGGAGGTGCGGATCTGATGGCCGGGCCGTCGCAACCTTTTCTGGCGCACCTCGCCACTGGGGTGACAACACTGTGCCGGGCCTGGGGGCTGACCTGCCGGGATGGCGAATTCTTTGGCTTTACCGATCATGACTGCGATCTGGCATTTGACGGGATGACGTTCAAGGCGGGCAGGGGGCTGACCGCACGAGCGCTGCAACAGGCGACGGGCCTGTCGGTGGACAATACCGAGGCGCTGGGGGCGCTGTCCGATACCACGCTGCGGGCCGAGGATATCGAGGCGGGACGGTTTGATGCGGCGGATGTGCGCTGCTGGCTGGTGGACTGGCAGGACCTGTCGCTGCGCTGGCTGCAGTTTCGCGGATCGATCGGAGAGCTGCGCCGCGCGGGCAGTGCCTTTGAGGCCGAGCTACGCGGGCTGAGCGAGGCACTGAACCGCCCGCTGGGCCGGGTCTATCAGAAACCTTGCAGCGCGGTTCTGGGCGATGACACCTGCCGCTTCCATCTGGACTTGCCCGGCTATAGCGAGACCCGCGCGATAGAGCGCAACGAGGAAGGTCGCCTGTTCTATTGGGAGGATCTGGCAGGCTTTGAACACGATTGGTTTACCCGTGGGCGCCTGACGGTGCTGACGGGCGCGGCTGAGGGGCTGTGGAGCGCGATCAAACAGGACCGCAGCGATGCCACGGGCCGCCTGATCGAACTGTGGGAGCCGCTGCGCGCCCCGGTGGCGCCTGGCGACCTGCTGCAGCTCGATGCGGGCTGCGACAAGCGGATGGAGACCTGCCGCCTCAAATTCAACAACCTCATCAACTTTCAGGGCTTTCCCGATATCCCCGGAGAGGACTGGGTGATGTCGGTGCCGCGCTCCACCGGCGCCAATACCGGCGGCAGCCGCCGATGACGGGCGGAAGGGTGACAGGCGCGGATATTGCCAAGGCTGCTCGGGACTGGATTGGCACGCCCTATGTGCATCAGGCCAGTTGCCGGGGTGCGGGCTGCGATTGCCTGGGGTTGATCCGGGGGATCTGGCGGGCACACTGCGCGCAGGAACCGGCGCCGCTGCCGCCCTATACGATGGACTGGTCCGAACCGCAGGCCGAGGAACGCCTATGGCAGGCGGCCCTGCGTTATCTGCGGGCAAAACCGCTCTCCGCCTGCGAGGTCGGCGATGTCTTGTTGTTTCGCATGCGCGTCGGGGCCGTGGCCAAACACCTTGGCATTCAATCCGCAACGGGGGCGCCAGAGGTGCCACAGGGGCAGCCCCGGTTCATTCATGCCTATAGCGCGGGCGGCGTGGTGGTCGAAAGCGCGCTGACCGGCCCCTGGCAGCGCCGTATCGTGGCGCGTTTTGCATTTCCCGATGAGGTGAGCTGATGGCGACCATTCTTCTTTCTGCGGCGGGCGCCGCAATCGGCGGGGCCGTGGGTGGCACGGTCGCGGGGCTGTCCTCGGTTGCGATTGGCCGGGCGGTGGGCGCGACGCTGGGGCGGGCCATTGATGAACGGTTGCTTGGCGCCGGGTCGGACCCGGTGGAAACCGGCAAGGTCAGCCAGTTCCGCCTGACCCAGGCCAGCGAAGGCCAACCCATCGCGCAGGTTCTGGGCCGCACCCGTATTGGCGGGCAGGTGATCTGGGCCTCTGATTTTCAGGAAAGCAGCACCACCACGGGTGGCGGCAAGGGCGGGCCAAAGCAGCCCAGCGTCACGCGCTACAGCTATTCGGTCTCGCTGGCGATTGCCCTTTGCGAAGGGGAGATCGCCTCGGTGCCGCGGGTCTGGGCCGATGGGGAGGAAGTTTCGCCGCTGGATCTCAACATGACGGTCTATCGCGGCACCCCGGATCAAGCGCCCGATCCAGTGATGGAGGCCATCGAGGGCGCAGGCAAGGTGCCTGCCTATCGCGGCACCGCCTATGTGGTGATGGAGAACATCGCGCTGGATGGCTTTGGCAACCGGGTGCCGCAGTTCTCGTTCGAGGTGATACGTGGCGTGCAGCCTGGCGGTGCCGAGTTCGACCTTGATCCGGCGCAGTTGGTGCGGGGCGTGGCGCTGATGCCGGGGACAGGCGAATATGCGCTGGCCAGCAGCCCGGTGAACTACTCCGGTGGGCCCGGTGATATGCGCGCCGCCAATACCCACTCGCCATCGGGGCAGACAGACCTTCTGACCTCGCTTTCGGCGCTGGAGGAAGAACTCCCGGCTTGCGGGGCCGCCTCGTTGATCGTGTCCTGGTTTGGCAATGACCTGCGCTGCGGGGAGTGCCGGATCAAACCCAAGGTGGAGCAGAAATTGGCCGAGGGCGTCGGAATGCCCTGGCAGGTCTCAGGACAGGATCGCAGCAGCGCCGGGGAGGTGCCGAAGGACGAAGACGACAATCCCCTTTATGGTGGCACCCCGGCCGATGCGGCGGTGGTGGAGGCGATCAAGGCGCTGAACGCTGCCGGGCAGCGGGTGATGTTCTATCCCTTCATCCTGATGGATCAGGCCGAAGGCAATGGTCTGCCGGATCCATGGAGCGATGATCCGGACCAGCCGCATCTGCCCTGGCGGGGCCGCATCACCCTGTCGGTGGCGCCGGGGCGCGCAGGTAGCCCGGATCAAAGCGCCGCTGCCGATGCCGAAGTCGCCGCCTTCATGGGGCAGGCCTCGGCCAGTGATTTCACCATTGGCGATGGCACGGTCACGTATAGTGGACCCGAGGACTGGGGGCTGAGGCGCTTCATTCTGCACAACGCCGCGCTTTGCGCCGCAGCGGGCGGGGTGGCGGCTTTTTGCATCAGTTCGGAAATGCGGGGGCTGACCCAGATCCGGGGCGTCAGCGGATTTCCGGCTGTGACGGCCCTGCGGGCGTTGGCCGCCGAGGTACGCCAGATCCTGGGGGCTGAGGTCAAGGTCGGCTATGCGGCGGATTGGTCGGAATACTGGGGCTACCAAAGCCCGGAAGGCGACCGCTATTTCCACCTGGATCCTCTCTGGGCCGATCCGGAGGTGGATTTCATTGGGATCGACAATTACATGCCGCTGTCCGATTGGCGGCAGGGCACGGACCATCTGGACGCCGAAGCCGGAGTGCCTGCGATCTATGATCTGGATTACCTACGTGGCAATATCGAAGGGGGCGAAGGTTACGATTGGTATTACCACTCGCCCGAGGCCGAAGCCGCCCAGATCCGCACCCCAATCACAGATGGCGCCCATCAGGAACCCTGGATCTGGCGCTACAAGGATCTGCGCAACTGGTGGGGCCATCTCCATCACGAACGGATCGGCGGCGTGCGTCAGCCGCTGCCCACGGCGTGGGAGCCGCAGAGCAAACCGATCTGGTTCACGGAACTTGGCTGCGCGGCCATCGACCGGGGTACCAATCAGCCCAACAGGTTCCTTGATCCCAAAAGCTCGGAATCGAGACTGCCGAAGTATTCCAATGGCCAGCGCGATGATCTGATCCAGCTGCAATACCTGCGCGCAATGCTGGGGTATTGGAGTGATCCGGCCAACAACCCCATCTCGGCAGAATATGACGCGCCGATGCTGGATATGGATAACGCCTATGTCTGGGCCTGGGACGCGCGGCCCTTTCCGGCCTTTCCCGCCGCGAGCGACGTCTGGAGTGACGGGGAGAATTACCTAAGGGGGCACTGGTTGAACGGGCGTGTCGGCCAGCGCACGCTGTCGTCGGTGGTGAGTGAGATCTGCGACCGCTCCGGAGTGAGCGAGACTGATGTCAGCTCGCTTTACGGGATCGTGCATGGCTATAGCCTTGAGGGAACAGAGACTGCCCGCGCCGCGCTGCAACCCCTGATGCTGCGCGATGGCTTTGATGTGATCGAACAGGATGGGCTCCTGCGCTTCCTGCCGCGCACGGGCACCGATGCGTGTCTGCTGGAGCCGCAGCATTTGGTCGACAGCTCCGAGGTGGAAGGAGAGATTGCCCATCAGCGCGCCGCCGAGGCCGAGCTGACGGGCAGGGTACGGTTGCGCTATGCCGAATGGGGCGCCAATTACGATCTCGCCGCACAAGAGGCGGTTCTGCCCGATCAGGTGACCCATGCGGTAGGCCAGCACGACCTGCCGATGGTGCTCACCCGCGCCGAAGCGCGCCAGATCGCCGAGCGCTGGTTGATCGAGGCCTGCATCGCCCGCGACAGCGCACGCTTTGTGCTACCTCCATCGCGGCTGGATATTGCGGTGGGGGATGTGGTCGCCCTGACACTTGCTGACTCCGGCGCTAAGGAGGAGACCTCGGGGCAGGGCAGTGAGAGCGCCGAGGCCGCGCCCGCCCTTTACCGGGTGGATCGTATCGACATGGCCGAAGCGCAGCTGGTAGAGGCGGTGCGGATCGATCCCGGTGTCTATATCCCATCCCCCAGCACCGAGGAGCTGCCCGGCATCAATGAATTCGCAGCGCCCGTGCCGGTGCTGCCGCTGCTCATGGACCTGCCCTTGCTGACGGGCGAGGAAACCCCGCATGCGCCGCACCTGGCCATCACCGCCAAACCCTGGCCAGGCAGTGTCGCGGTCTACGGCGCCCAGGCCGACGAAGGCTACATGCTGGAAGAGGTGATCGCAGCCCGGTCGGTCGTCGGGATCACCCAGGCGCCCTTGCTGCGCGGGCCGGTCGGGCGCTGGGACCTGAGCGCCGATCTGCAGGTCAAGCTGATCTTCGGGCAGTTGCAAAGCCGCGATATGCTGGCGGTGCTGAACGGGGCCAATGCGGCTGCAATCGGCGATGGCAGCAATGGCAATTGGGAGATTTTCCAGTTCCGCAGTGCCGAACTGGTGGCGCCCGAGACCTATCTGCTGCGCGGGCGTTTGCGCGGCCAGCTGGGCAGCGATGGGCTGATGCCCGATATATGGCCCGAAGGCTCATTCGTTGTGCTGCTGGGTGATGCCCTGCGCCAGCTCGACCTGCCGCTGGCGCAGCGGCGACGGGCGCGTCACTACCGGATCGGCCCCGCGCGCCGAGGCTATGAAGACCCAAGCTATGTGCACCGGATCGAGGCCTTTGACGGCAACGGCCTGCGCCCCTATGCGCCGGTGCATCTGCGCCTAGAGGGCGCGCTGGGCGGGGCGATACAGGTCAGCTGGATCCGCCGCTCGCGGATCGAGGGCGACAGCTGGGACCTGCCGGAGGTGCCGCTGGGAGAGGCGCGTGAGGAATATCTGCTGCGCGTCCTGCGCGGGCCCGTGGTTCTGCGGGAAGTAACCCTATCAGCGCCGGGCTGGAGTTACTCGGTAGCGATGCAGGTGGCGGATGGGGCATTGCCCGGGGACCGGGTTGAGGTGGCGCAGGTTTCTGACCGGTTCGGCGCCGGGCCTGCTGCCCGGGCGGTGCTGACATGAGGCGGCCCGTCTTGCCGGGTGATATCTCCTCCGCCGCCCGCGCGCTGTTGCATGTCCCCGAGGCAAAGCGCGCCCGCCTTTGTGCCTGCCTGTTTGCGGGTGCCGCGCGGGCTTGTGCCCATATGGAGCAGGGCATGGGGTTGCACCCCAGGTGGGGCGATGGCACCCTCAGCGCGGCAGCACGGCGGTTTCCGCTGGCGGATGAGCCACCGCTCGATGATGTCGAATACCTTGCTTGCACGATCCGGGTCCTGCGCGCCGTGCATGGGCGAATAGGGTAAGCTGTGCGGCACGCATGGGACGTCTGCCCCGCGATCCATTCATAATGAAAATACTTCTCTTCACAAATTTGCGTTTGGCCAAACTTGCGTTAGATACGTATTCTGATGTGAGAAAAGGATGCCTCACCATGATCAAGACACGCAAAGCCGTTACTCCGCTGGACCCTGTCTGGGACCGCATCGCAACCGAAGCGCAGGAGGCCGTTGATAAACAGCCCCTGATGGGCGGTCTGATTCACGCCTGCATCCTGCACCATCCAACCATCGAAAAGGCGCTCTCTTATCGCGTGGCGGCCAAGCTGTGCTCGAACGAGATGTCGATGGTGATTCTGCGCGAGATCGTCGATGCAGCCTATGCCTCCGACCCGTCGCTGATTGCAGCGGCGCGGGCCGATCTGATGGCGGTCTATGAACGTGATCCGGCCTGCCACCGGCTTTTGCAGCCGATCCTGTACTTCAAGGGCTACCAGGCCGTTCAGGCCTATCGGGTCGGGCACTGGTTGTGGAAACAGGGCGATTACGATCTGGCCTATTTCTTCCAGATGCGGATTTCAGAAATCTTCGGCGTCGACATTCACCCGGCTGCAAAGATCGGCCAGGGCATCATGATCGACCACGCCCACTCCATCGTGATCGGTGAAACCGCCGTGGTCGGCGACAACGTGTCGATGCTGCATTCGGTGACCCTGGGCGGCACCGGCAAGGAAGAAGAGGACCGTCACCCCAAGATCGAGGATGGCGTGCTGATCGGTGCCGGAGCCAAGGTGCTCGGCAATATCCGCATCGGCCACTGTAGCCGCATTGCTGCCGGTTCTGTCGTTCTGAACGATGTCCCCCCGTGCAAGACGGTGGCAGGCGTCCCGGCCAAGATCGTTGGTGAGGCTGGTTGCGATCAGCCCTCGGTCAGCATGAACCAGGTTCTGGCCAGCGGCGAGTAATTCAGGCTCCGTACGGGGCACGGAGCGGGGCGCCTTCCAAATGGAAGCCGCCCCGTTTTTGTTTTCATGGTCTGCAAGGCCCGGTGTTTCGGCAGGCTCTTGCCTCCGCCTGCTTGTCAGGAACGTTTGGTGCAGAGGTGATTTGCCGTTAGCCTTTCGTCCAGTGTTGCTGGTTTGGGAGGTTACAGCATGACAGCGTTTATTATCGGGCAGATGCAAATCCACAGCCGCGACTGGATGGAGGAGTATTTTGCCAAAATCCCCAAAGTGGTTGAGGCGCATAGCGGCGAGTTTCTGGTCCGGGGCGGCGAGCCGGAGATGATGGAAGGCAGCGACCCGCTGCCCGATGCGGCTTTCATCCTTGAGTTTCCCGACCGTGCCCATGCGCAAAGGTTCTGGAACTCGGATGAGTTTCAAAGGCTTGCGATCCTGCGCAGGTCCGGATCAACGCTGAACGCCATTCTGGTCGACAAGCTCGCCTAGGCTGTTTTGGGCGCCAGCACCGGGCTGCAGGATGCAAAAGGGCCGGACGTTTCCGCCCGACCCTTGTTTGGTGTGATAGGAACAGCTGCCTGGATCAGGCCAGCATGACCATCGGGTTTTCCAGGTTCTCGACGATGGCTGCGAGCAGGTTTGCCCCAAGCGCGCCATCGATAACGCGGTGATCGACGGACATGGTGACGCTCATCACCGTGGCGACCTTCAGCTCGCCATCGGCACCGACAACCGGTTTTTTCACGCCAGAGCCAACCGCGAGGATGCCTGCATGGGGCGGGTTCACGATGGCGTCGAAATTGTCGATGCCGAACATGCCGAGGTTGGAGATCGCAAAGGAGCCGCCCTGGTATTCATGGGGCGCCAGTTTGCGGTCGCGGGCGCGGGTGGCCAGATCCTTCATCTCGGTCGACAGACTGGAGAGCGACTTCATGTCGGCGTCTTGCAGCACAGGAGTGAAGAGCCCACCCTCAATGGCGACGGCAACCGCCACATCCGAGGCTTTCATCTGCAGTACCCGGTCACCGGCCCAGACGGCGTTGGCCTCGGGCACCGATTGCAGCGCCAAGGCCACGGCCTTGATGATGAAGTCGTTGACCGACAGCTTCACGCCGCGTCCTTCCAACTGCTTGTTCAGCTCACCGCGGAATTTCAGCAGCGCATCCAGCTGGATATCCCGGCGCAGGTAAAAATGCGGGATGGTTTGTTTTGCTTCGCTCAGGCGCGCGGCGATGGTCTTGCGCATACCGTCGAGCTTGACCTCTTCGTAATCGCGGCCTTCGTACATTTTGGCCACGGCATCCGCAGAAGGACCCGCAGGCGCGGCAGCAGCAGCCGGAGCGGCGGTTGCGGGGGCAGCGGCAGGCTGGGCCTCGGCCTTTGGTGCTGCTGTAGCGCCTTCGACGTCGGCTTTGACGATGCGACCGCGCGGGCCGGAGCCGCTGATCGCAGCCAGATCCAGCCCTTTGTCTTCCGCAATGCGCCGCGCCAGAGGCGAAGCAAAGATGCGGCTGCCGTCGGCGGCGGCAGGCGCAGCCGGGGCAGGGGAAGCGGGCGCCGTCGTGGGGGCCGGGGCTTCCTTGGGGCCGCCATTATCGTTTCCAACGCCGGTTTCTGGCGCGGAAACTTCCGGCTTCGCGGCAGGCGCTGCGTCCACGTCATCAGCGCTTTCACCATCGGCGAGCAGAACGGCGATGGCGGTATTGACCTTCACCCCTTCGCTGCCTTCAGGCACCAGGATTTTGCCGATAACGCCTTCGTCGACGGCTTCGAATTCCATCGTGGCCTTGTCGGTTTCAATCTCGGCCAGAAGATCGCCAGAGGCGACGGTGTCGCCTTCCTTGACCAGCCATTTCGCCAGCGTGCCTTCCTCCATGGTGGGAGAGAGGGCGGGCATCAGGATTTCTGTGGGCATCGCTGTCTCTCCTTACCGGTAGGTCACTTGTTTCACGGCGGCGATCACCTCATCCGTAGTGACCAGCGCGTGTTTTTCGAGGTTCGCGGCATAGGGCATCGGCACGTCCTTGCCGGTGCAGGTCACGATGGGCGCATCAAGGTAATCAAAGGCCTGCTGCATCACTTCGGAGGCGATGTAGCTGCCGACCGAACCCTGCGGCCAGCCCTCTTCGACGGTGACAAGGCGGTTGGTTTTCATTACCGATTTGATCACCGTGGGCAGGTCCATCGGACGCAGGGTGCGCAGGTCGATCACCTCGGCATTAATGCCCTCTTCGGCCAGTTTGTCCGCCGCTTCGAGCGCGTATTGCATGCCGATTCCGAAGGAGACGATGGTGACATCGTCGCCGGTCCGCCAGATACGCGCCTTGCCAAAGGGAACGGTGTAGTCATCCATGTCAGGCACATCGAAGGAGCGGCCATAGAGGATCTCATTCTCCAGGAAGATCACCGGGTTGGGATCACGGATCGCGGATTTCAGTAGGCCCTTCGCATCAGAGGCGGAATAGGGCATGGCGACCTTCAGGCCCGGGATCTGCATGTACCAGGCGGCATAGTCCTGGCTGTGCTGGGCGCCCACGCGGGCGGCGGCGCCGTTGGGGCCGCGGAACACGATGGGGCAGCCCATCTGGCCGCCGGACATATAGAGCGTCTTGGCGGCAGAGTTGATGATCTGGTCGATCGCCTGCATGGCAAAGTTGAAGGTCATGAATTCGACGATCGGCTTCAGCCCGCCAAAGGCCGAACCCACGGCGATGCCGGCAAAGCCGTGTTCGGTGATCGGCGTGTCGATGACGCGCTTGGCGCCGAATTCATCAAGAAGGCCCTGCGAGATTTTGTAAGCGCCCTGATATTCGGCGACTTCCTCGCCCATCAGGTAGACGTCTTCGGTGCCACGCATTTCCTCGGCCATGGCATCGCGCAGCGCCTCGCGCACGGTCTGCTGCTTAAGCGCGGTGCCTTCGGGCCAGTCGGGTGTTTCGTCCACCTGCGGGGCCTCTTGGGGCGCGGCAGCAGCGGCGGCCGGAGCGGGCGCCGAAGGTGCCTCTGCGGTCGGCGCTTCCACCTTAGCGGCAGGTGCGGCATCGGCGATGTCGTCGGCGCTTTCGCCCTCGGCCAGCAGCACGGCGATGGCGGTGTTGACCTTCACACCTTCGCTGCCTTCGGCGATCAGGATCTTGCCGATCACGCCTTCGTCGACGGCTTCGAACTCCATCGTCGCCTTGTCGGTTTCGATCTCGGCAAGGATATCGCCGGAATTCACGGTATCGCCTTCCTTGACCAGCCATTTGGCCAGCGTGCCTTCCTCCATGGTCGGCGACAGGGCGGGCATCAGAATTTCAGTTGCCATAGTCTTGATCTCTCCCTCAGGCGCTCTTCTGCGGAATTTCGTCGGCGTAGATATCGGTCCACAGCTCATCCAGGGCGGGCTCAGGGCTTTCCTTGGAGAAATCGGCAGACTTGTTGACGATGTCCTTGATCTCTTTGTCGATCGCCTTGAGATCGTCTTCGCTGGCGTGCTTGCCGGTCAGCAGCATTTCGCGGACCTGTTCGATCGGGTCGCGTTCGCTGCGCATCTTTTGGACTTCTTCGCGGGTCCGGTACTTGGCCGGGTCCGACATCGAGTGGCCGCGATAACGATAGGTCTTCACCTCAAGGATATAGGGACCTTTGCCCGCGCGGCAGTGGGCCACGGCGCGCTCGCCTGCGTCCTTGACGGTCAGCACGTTCATGCCATCCACTGCCTCACCGGGAATACCAAAGGCCTCGCCGCGGGTGAACAACTCGGGTGTGGAGGTCGACCGGGCCTGGGCGGTGCCCATGGCGTATTGGTTGTTCTCGATGACAAAGACCACCGGCAGCTGCCAAAGGGCTGCCATATTGAAGGTCTCGTAGATCTGGCCCTGGTTGGCGGCGCCATCGCCGAAATAGGCAAAGGTTACGCGGCCGTTGCCCTTGTATTTATCGGCAAAGGCAAGCCCGGCACCCAGAGGTACCTGCGCGCCGACGATGCCGTGGCCACCATAGAAATGCTTCTCTTTCGAGAACATGTGCATGGAGCCGCCTTTGCCCTTGGAATAGCCGCCTTCGCGGCCGGTCAGCTCGGCCATGACGCCATCCGGGTCCATGCCACAGGCCAACATATGGCCGTGGTCGCGGTAGGATGTGATGCGCTTGTCGCCTTCCTCCGCAGCGGCCTCCAGACCGACCACGACGGCTTCCTGGCCGATGTAGAGGTGACAGAAGCCCCCGATCAGACCCATGCCATAAAGCTGACCGGCCTTTTCCTCGAATCGGCGGATCAGAAGCATTTCGCGATAGTGGCGGGTCAGGTCTTCGGCGGAAACATTTGGTTTCTTGGTGCTTTTCCTAGCAGCCATGATGGCGGACTCCCCTCAAAGCCAGATAGTTTAGTGTTAAACTAATCCATATTCGATTTTGCTGTGACTGGCGAGTGCTTTTATGACGCGGGGTCACAACAATGCATAAAAATCCCATATTCCGGGCGGTCATATCTTCGTGACGCCATGGTTGCACGGCAAAGTGCCTGCAGCAACAACCGGTTTCATGCACTGGTAAAGGGAGGGTAAGCCTTGTGAGGCAGGTGCTGGATCAGCGAATGACGATTTCGTCTGCGCGCAGCATGCCCAGAACGGAACGGGCCTGCTGATCGAGAAGATCCAGATCAAGGTAATCATCAGACAGGCGCCGGGTGCGGTTTTCCATCCGATCGATGTCAGCCTGAAGGAGATCGAGATCCTGACGAAGCTCTTCGGCTTCTGCCTGGATCTCGACCCTTCTGAACAACCCGAAATCGCCCTGCACCGCCGCAAAGGTAAAATACGCGCTCAGCGCGAATGCGATGGAGAAAAAGGCGAATGCGCCGAGAGACGGCTTATTGCTTCGGGTCACGTTGAGTTTGCCTGTATGATACTGCTCAAAGTATTGTTTTTGCACCGATTGTTTCGATGTCTGCATCCTGTATGCCACAACCGAATCACTCTGTGAATCCCCAAAATGATTAACGCGGGCAGTTTCTGTTTCGCAGTCCGCGCCTGTGTCATGATCGCAACGGCAGCCAGGGCTTGTGGGGAGTGCTGTGACCAGGACTGCAGCGCAGGACAGACCGTGTTCCAGTGAGAGACCCGTCGACAGACTGCGGGCGGTGCTGCGCAATGAAAAACCGGCCGGGACTGTTGTCCCGGCCGGTTTGTATGGTCTCTTTGATTTGACTGACGCAGCGCGGGACCGGCCGCAATCAGGTGTTTCCGCGTTCAGGCGGCGGAAAGCAGCTCGTCGTCATCGGCCTCATCAAGCCAAGCGGTTTCAGCGAATTCTCCCGCCTCATCAAGCGCACCAGCCACGGTTGTTCCCTCTTGCGCCTGCCCGGTAAAGCTGAGCAGCAGCTCGCTCAGGCGGCTTGCCTCGGCGCGCATCTGGCGGCTGGCGCCATAGCTTTCCTGTACCATCGCCGCATTGTCCTGAGTGACCCGGTCCAACTGGGCAACGCCGGAATTGATCTCCTTGATGCCCTGGGCCTGCTCGCTGGAGGAATTGGCGATCGACGAGACCATGCCGGAGACCCGAGTAACGCTGCTGGCAATCAGGCTGAGGGTGTCGCCAGTGTCCTGTACCAGACGCTCACCTGCGCTCACCTGTTGCGCGGCTTCCGTGACCAGCTCCTTGATTTCGTTTGCCGATTGCGCGGACTTCAACGCGAGGCTGCGGACTTCGGAGGCAACGACGGCAAAGCCACGGCCTGCCTCGCCTGCGCGGGCTGCTTCGACCCCGGCGTTGAGGGCCAACAGGCTGGTCTGGAACGCGATGTCGTCGATGGCGGTGATGATCTGGCTGATCTGCTCGGATGAGTGCGCGATGGCGCTCATCGCTTCGCGGGCGCGATCCATGACCTTGCCGCCCTGTTCCGCGTGCTGGCGGCCTTCCTTGACCTCGCGGTCGGCATCCTGCGCCTGGGCTGCGCTGGATTGGACGCTGGCTGACATTTCTTCCAGCGCCGCAGCGGATTGTTCCAGTGTCGCGGCCTGGGTTTCGGCGCGCTGCGACATCTGGTCTGACATCTGCTCCATTTCGCGGGCATTGCGCTCGACTGCGGCGGAGCTTTGTTTGAGTTCCTCCACCAGTCCGGACAGGCTGCTTGAGAGCGCGTTGAAATCCTCGCATAGGGTGACGTAGGTGTCGCCCAGGTCGGCCCAGTCTTCGGCGTCAATCTGTTGCCCCAGATCTCCGCGCGTCAGGCCGCTCATGGCTGCGCCCATGGTCTGGAACAAGGCCACGCGACGGTCGTTTTCGGCGCGGTTTCTTGCGTCGGTTTCCTCTGCCGTGCGCAGGATTTCCTTCAGCTCTTGCAGGTTGCGGGCGATGCTGCCGACTTCGTCCTTTCGGGTGAGGCCCTGGATCTCCTGGTCATAGTCTTTGTCCATAATCTGCTGAACCGCCTGGGCGGCGCCGGTAACCGGCCCGCTGAGCTGGCGGCCAAAGGCAAAGGCGATGCCGGTGGAGATCAGAACGGCCACCAGGCCGACGATCAGCTGCGGCAGCTCGGCAAAGGCCGCAAGGTCGTCGATGCGGGTGCTGACCTCGTCATGGGTGACGCTCAGCATGTCCTGCATGTCGTTCACCGTGTCGCGGAGTTTTTGAACGGTTGGCAGGACTGTGGCAAAGGCCATGCGCTGGCGCATCTCAAGGCTCGCCGCTTCCAGTTGCTGTACCTGGCCGTGCAGTGTGGTCAATATGCCGGGCAGCGTCATGATGGTCTGATAGACCTCCGGCTGACGGGCGATGGTCAGAGGAATGTCGAGAAACCGGGCCTTCGCCATTGCGACTTCGGTCTCGACCTCTTCGATATTTCCGCGCAGGTCGCCGATACTGGCGCCGCGACCCAGAGCATAGGCAAGCAGGTCTCCGATCCCCTGCTCGATATCCTCTTTCATGTCATCAAGGCTTTTGACCTGAGCGTTGACGTAGCTGGCCTGAGAGATGGCCCCGGTGAGTTTGAGGCTGGTGAGCTAGGCGACAGTGGTGCTGGCAAGCAGCATGACTATGAAGGCGGTTGCGAATAGCAGCACTTGGCTGCGGAGTGAAAAACGGCTCATGGCTGAGTGGTGCTCCTGAGGGTGTGTTCCGTGGCGTTAATACGCGCGGCCAGCCCTAGGAAGGCAGGGGTCTATGAAGTCTTAACGGGGGTCCGAAAGGGCGCTCAAGAAAACACAAATTAATGTGAGTAATCAATTAGAAGAGCACGAAAAAGGCCGGGCGATGATGCGCCCGGCCTTGTTGTTTTCAGGTGTTCAGAAGCCCCTGCCGTGACGTATGATCTCACTCCTGATCGAGCGCGGCTACGCCGGGCAGGGTCTTGCCTTCCATCCATTCAAGGAAGGCGCCTCCGGCGGTGGAGATATAGGTGAAATCCCGCGCTGCGCCCGAGGCGTTGAGTGCCGCAACGGTATCGCCGCCACCAGCAACCGAGATCAGCTTGCCTGCCCGGGTGAGGGCCGCCGCCTTCAGCGCGGCCGCATTGGTCGCCGCGTCAAAGGGCTCCAGTTCAAAGGCGCCCAGCGGTCCGTTCCAGATCAGGGTCTGGCTCTGCTCGAAGATATCGTTGATCGTTGCGATGCTGTCAGGACCGGCATCCAGGATCATGCCCTCTGCGGGGCATTGGTCGGCGGGCAGCACCTGATGCGGCGCATGGGAGGCAAAGGCCTCGGCTACCACAACGTCGCTCGGCAGGATGATCTTGCAGCCTGCGCTTTCAGCCTCGGCCAGGATTTCGGCGGCGGTGTCTTTCATGATCCGTTCGGCTAGGGATTTGCCGACATCGATCCCCTTGGCGACCAGGAATGTATTGGCCATGCCGCCGCCGATGATCAGGTAATCGACCTTCTTGATCAGATTGCCGAGCAATTCCAGCTTGGTTGAAACCTTGGCGCCGCCGACAACGGCAGTCACCGGACGTTTCGGCGCGCCAAGGGCGCTTTCCAGTGCAGACAGCTCTGCCTGCATCAATCGGCCCGCGCAGGCGGGCAGGAGGCGGGCAATACCCTCGGTCGAGCTGTGCGCGCGATGTGCGGCGGAGAAGGCGTCGTTGCAGTAGACGTCCCCGAGACGCGCCATGCCTGCGGCCAGATCGGGGTCGTTCTTGGTTTCCTCGGCGTGGAACCGGGTGTTTTCCAGCAGCAGCACTTCGCCCGGTTGCAGGGCGGCGGCGGCAGCCTCGGCACCGGGGCCAACGCAATCGGCGGCAAACAGCACCTTGGTTTCAAAGGCACGCTCCAGCGTCGGGATCAGCTGGTTCAGCGACAGGTTCTCGCGGCGCTCCCCGCCCGGGCGGCCGAAATGCGCCAGCAGGATCGGTTTGCCACCGGCCGCCAGAATATCGCGCACGGTGGGGGCGATGCGGCGGATCCGGGTGGAGTCGGTTACCACGCCATCCACGATCGGCACGTTGATATCCACGCGTACCAGAACGCGTTTGCCGCTGAGATCCATGTCATCAAGGGTATTCCAGCCCATCCTCAGGCTCCTTCCGGTCATTGGCGAATGTGTTTGGTGCTGTTTCGGGGCTTTTGTGCGCCCAGTCAATGCTCCCTTGGCAATTGCGACCGCTGCCCTTAGGTATCTGGCAAAGCAAACACGACAGGAGAGCCAGATGGCCGAGATCAAGGACCCGGAAAACACCATCATTGTCGAGCTGAAAGACGGCAATGTGGTGATCGAGCTGCTGCCCGATGTGGCGCCCAAGCACAGCGAACGGATGAAGGAACTGGCCCGCGCCGGTGAATATGACAACGTGGCCTTCCACCGCGTCATCGACGGTTTCATGGCGCAGACCGGCGACGTGCAGCACGGAGACATGGAAGACGGTTTCAACCTTCGTATGGCGGGCACTGGCGGCTCTGACCTGCCGAACGTTCCGGCGGAATTTTCCAAACTGCCGCATGACCGTGGCACCCTGGGCGCTGCGCGCTCTGCCAACCCGGATTCGGCAAACTCGCAGTTTTTCATCAACTTCAAGGACAACCACTTCCTGAACGGCCAGTACACCGTTTATGGCCGGGTCATCGAAGGCATGGAGCACGTTGATGCGATCACCCGTGGTGAGCCGCCTGCGAGCCCTGACCGTATGATCAGCGTCAAGGTGGCCGCAGATGCTTAAGCTGGCTGCTGCATTTTCCCTGATCGCGGGCTCTGCCTTTGCCTCTGGCCTTGAAATCCAGATCGAAGGCGAGGGCGCCAATGGTACCGTCAAGATCGACCTCTTCGAGGACGTCGCGCCGAAGCACGTGGAGCAGATCACCGCGCTGGCCGCCGAGGGCAAATACGATGGCGTGGTGTTTCACCGCGTGATCGAAGGCTTCATGGCGCAAACCGGTGACGTCCAGTTCGGCAAGCTTGGCGAGGACATGCGCCGCGCGGGTATGGGCGGCTCCGAACGTCCGGACCTTCCGGCGGAGTTCTCGGATATTGCCTATGACCGCGGTGTCGTCGGCATGGCCCGTTCGCAGAACCCGAACAGCGCCAATTCGCAGTTCTTCATCATGTTCGCGCCGGGGCATTTCCTCAACGGCCAGTATACCGTCGTTGGCAAGGTCACCGAAGGCATGGATGTGGTCGACGCGATCAAGCGCGGCTCGGGGCAGAGCGGTTCGGTCAAGGGCCAGCCCGATGTCATGACCAAGGTCACCGTGACTGAGTAAGCCGACCGGGGCTGCGGCCCCGCCGATCTTTCAAATACGACAAAGCCCGCGCCAATCCGCGCGGGCTTTGCTGTTCTCGTGCGTCGGGTTGGCCTGCAAAGGCCTTAGAACAGGAAATTGTCCGCCTGCGCGATGTCCTGCACCTCCGCGTCCTCGATTAGGATGGTGACATTGGCGAAGGAGACCAGCACATCGTCTTGCTGTTGCTCGATGTCCAGTTGTCCAAAACGGGAAGCTCCGCGACCGATTTCGATCCTGTCGGTACCGACAGTGAAGTCCGAAATGGTGTCGTCGCCGTGGCCCTTTTTGAAGACAAAGATATCGGCCCGGCCACCGCCAGTCAGTTTGTCGTCGCCCTTGTGACCGATCAACCGGTCCCGGCCATTGCCACCAATCAAGCGATCACCGCCTGCGCCGCCGGTTAGGGTGTCATTGCCGCCACCGCCGTTCAGTATGTCGCGGTGATTGCCGCCAGTGATTTCATCCGCGCCCGTGCCGCCAAGGGCCCGATCCCGGCCGCTGCCGCCCTCGATCACATCGTCGCCTGCGGCGCCCACCAGCCGGTCGGAGCCGGTATTCCCGGTCAGATGGTCATCACCGGTTCCACCGAACAGCGTGTCGCGCCCGCTGCCGCCGCTCAGATGGTCATCGTTTGCGTTGCCGTAGAGCAGGTCGTCCTGCAGGCCGCCATCAAGCGTGTCATTGCCAAAGCCGTCGGCCATGACATCACTATTGGTCACGGACTGTGCGTCGCCGCGAAGCCGGTCGTTGCCAGCGTTGCCAAGGGACAGTGCCACGCTGCGGTCGATGAACTTCAGAATTTCGATATTGCTGATCCGGTCGGTTCCCATGGCGCTGCTGACCTGAACCGAAGAGTGGGATGAGAACAGATCGTCCAGCCCCCGTAGCGTGGCCTGGCTTGAATGCGTATTCAGAACCAGCGTGTCGGTCCCGGTTCCGGCGTCAATGGTGTCATCGCCGCTCCCAAGTGCAATGGTGTCATCGCCGCCATAGGTGTACCACAGGTTGCCGACAGCGCTGTTTGAGGTGATGGTATCGGTTCCCGCCAGAATACTGCGTTCTAGCGCGGCGCCGCTCATCGTAGCCAGATCGTAAAAGCTCTCGCTGAAGCCGGTCATGGAGAAGACCTGGTTACCGTAGCTGTAGATGTAGAGAGCTGTCAGCTGCCAGCTGTAGGGGGAGGAGGCTGAAAAATCACCGTCGAACCGCAGCGACAGCCCGTTTGTACCACTCATGGTGATTGATGTGGTGGATTGTTGGGTAATAACAGGATCCGAAAAGTCCGCGGAGTTCAGATCGTTGATCGACCAGGTTCCGCTAGTATCCTGAATGAGCACATTAGCCAATTTCGATTCCCTAATGAATTAAGTCCGCACTCCGGCTTCTGGTACCGCATTTGCGGACGCCACTGGAATGCATAATCCTGTCAACCATGACGTTTAAAGAGCTGAAGGTAAAGGTGAGAAAATCCAGCAGTTTGTGTTTTGAAGAACCAGGGGAGAGAGAACGTAATACAACCTGAATCTTGCCGTGAAATGCGAAACGCCGCAGGGCTCTGCGGCGTTTACGGTCTTCTATTAAGTTCAGCGACCGAGAGGTCCCTGTGACTTTTAGCTGTCGGAGCTGGGGGCCGAGCCTGCCGGTGCGGTAGCAGGGCGCGCCGGAGCGGCGGCAGCCGGAGCGGCTTTCTTGCCGCCGGGGTTAAGCGGATCGTCCTGACGCTGCACGGAGCCTTCGAAATGGGCGCCGCTCTCGATGGCGATGGTCTTGTGGATGATATCGCCTTCGACACGGGCGGTGGAGGTCAGGCGGACCTTCAGGCCGCGCACGCGACCCACGATACGGCCATTGATCACCACGTCATCAGCCGTGACTTCACCCTTGATGGTAGCAGTTTCGCCGATGGTCAGCAGGTGGGCGCGGATGTCGCCTTCAACGGTGCCTTCAACCTGGATGTCGCCGGTTGTTTTCAGGTTCCCGGTGATATGCAGATCGGAGCTGAGCACGGATGCCGGCGGTTTTGCCTTGGGCGGCGTGGCCTTGTAATCGCTCGCGGGCGCAGAGGGCGGGGCGCTCGGCGTTGCAGCCGCCGGAGTTGCTTCGGCCTGCTTCGGCCCGGGCTCATTGATTTTGCTCTTAGAAAACATTTCTCGCAGCCTTGATGTAGATCATAGGGTTTACGGGTTTTCCGTTGACCCGAACCTCGTAATGAAGGTGGGTCCCGGTGGACCGTCCGGTGTTACCCATATCAGCAATGTGATCCCCGCGCGAGACCCTTTGACCGACCTTCACGCGGAGTTTTGAGTTATGGGCATATTTCGTCTCAATACCAAAGGCATGGCGGATCGTGACCAGCCTGCCATAGCCGGATTGCCAGCCCGCATGGGTCACAACGCCATCAGCAGTGGCGTAGATATCTGTGCCGGTGCGGCCGGCGAAATCCGATCCTTTGTGGAGCCGGCGGCCGCCAGTTTTTGGGTCACGGCGATAGCCAAAGCCCGAGCTTTGCCGCACGAGGCCAAGGTTCACCGGTGTCGCAAAAGGCGCCTGCTGCGCGGCCATGCGATAAAGGTTCAGTTGGTCCAACTCATTGAGAATGCTGTTGGCCCGACGCTCTTCCGCGGTTGGTTCTTCACCGCGGGTCGACAGGGCTAAAGGGGTGAGGGGACCACCCCCCTGTCCATTATAGCCGCGGCGCACCTGCTCCAGGATCCGATCCGGCGGCATACCGGCGCTGCGGAACATCTTGTCCAGCGGCGCTACGGAAACGGTAACCGCCTCTTCCAACTGCCGGAAGATCTGGTTGTTGCGCTCGTCCATCAGCTTGATTTCCATCTCAAGCGAGTCTCGCTGCTCCAGCGCCGATTGCGCGTCTGCCATGACCTGATCCCGCTCGGCGGCGGTTTCTGCCAGCGCGTCGGCGAGGAACTCCATCTGCACCGGGGCAACAGCAGCCATCGTCTGGACCGGGCTGTCTTCCTCGGTTTCCTTGCGCAATTCGGCAAGGGCATCGCGCGCCTTGCCCCGCTGGGTCATGGTGTCGCGCAGCGTGGCCTGAATGACTTCGATGCCGGTTTCAAGCTCCCGGCGCCGAGCTTCGGAGGCGAGCAATTCGGACTGCATGTCGGAAATCTGCGCCAGAGCTGCGTTGAACCGCTGCTGCGCCGCCAGCGCCTCTTCGGCGCGGTTGTCCCGCTCCAGCGATAGGGCGTTGAGCCGGGCGCGGTAGTTCAACTGATCGCGTTTGGCTTGCTCGCGGAAGTTTCCGGCGCCGATCCCGTCCATCAGCACAATGGCTGTTGCCATGATCGACCAGGCGACAAACAGAACGATACCGGCAACGGCAATAAGCTGTGTTTCCGGCCTGAGCCGAATGAATCTGGTGTCGTCATCCGATTTGAGGAAAACGCGCCGTTCGGGGAAGCGCCGTTCGAGAAACGCGTGAATTTTAATAGTCAGACGTGTGCGCACGCGCTGATCCTTGTCCCATCCCAATTGCATGGCGCAGGGCCACTCACATCCCTGTGAGCCCAGGCGCCATGGCCCATTTGAATAGCCAGCCGGGCTTCATTGGGCAAGTCTGTTGACCAATCAGTAAGGAGTTTGTGCCTGCAAGGCAGGATATTGGCGGAAATTTGCCGGGTAGCGGCAGGGCGGCGGCGGTCACGCGCCGCCCGACCGCTTTGTCAGCCTGAGGTCAACCTGCGGGCTGTGCGCCGGTGTCGGTCAGCGGCCAGTAGAAATCGGGTGGCAGCCCGGCCTCGGCGCGTTTTTCCCCGTTGAAGGGCGGTTTTAGCGTGCTGTGGAAATAGGTTCGGACCAGATCGTGAAAGACATCCTTGGGATCGAGGTTCTCGCGCCCGCAAAGGAAATGGAACCATTTGGAGCCATAGGCGACATGGCCAACTTCTTCCTTGTAGATCACCTCCAAGGCCTCCACTGCCTGGGTCAGCTTTGCCTGGCGGAAAATCTTGATCATGCCGGGGGTGACATCAAGACCCCGGGCCTCCAGCACCATCGGCACCACGGCAAGACGGCCCATCAGGTCCTCGGCGGTGTCTTCGGCAGCGCGCCACATGCCGGCATGGGCCGGAAGGGCGCCGTAGTGGCTGCCGAGGCTTTCAAGGCAATCGCACATCAGGTTGAAATGCTTGGATTCTTCATCCGCCGCCTTGACCCAGTCGTCAAAGAAACCAATGGGCATCGGCACATGGGAAAACCGCGCGATGATATCCCAATGCAGATCGACCGCGTTGAGTTCGATATGGGCCACCGCATGGAGCAGCGCGATACGGCCCGCCTCCGAGCCGGGTTTGCGTTTTGGCACGTCGCGGGGATCAAGGAGTTCCGGCTTTTCGGGCCGGGCCGGGCGCAGTGGCGGGCTGGCGGTGCCGACCGGGATCTCGGGTGCCTCACCGCGACGATAGGCAAACCAGCGGGCCGCGTGCTGGCGGGAAAGGGCGGTTTTTTGGCGGCCGTCGGCGGTGGTCAGAACCTCTGTCGCCATTTCGGCGAGGGAAAGTTCGGCCTCAGAACTGGGGGTATCGGTCATCTCGCCTCCGTCGGGTTTCCAGTTGCGCCGCGTTCCTGCCCTGTGGCGCGCGCCATGGCAACGGATTTGTCTGTGACGAAGGCCGGGACCTCCCGCCCGTCGTTGGTCACTTGCGAAGTGACCGGCTCCCGTTGGGCCCGGCGCCGCGCGCGGCGCCGGGTGGATCATTCTACAGGCTTCAAAGTGCCTTTGCGGCCTCCAGAACCTCCTCAACATGTCCGTCCACCTTGACCTTGCGCCAGACCCGCGCGATGCGGCCCTCGGCGTCGATCAGGAAGGTGGAGCGTTCGATGCCCCAGTGTTTCTTGCCGTACATGTTCTTTTCCTTCCACACACCGTAATCCTCGCAGGTGGTGCCTTCGGCATCGGAGAGGAGAGGCGTGGTCAGCTCATGTTTGGCAACGAATTTGTCGTGTTTGGCGACGGTGTCCTTGGAAATCCCATAAACCTCGACCCCGGCATCGGCAAAAGCCTGCAAAGCGCCTGAAAATCCAATGGATTCCTTGGTGCAGCCCGGGGTATCATCTCGCGGATAGAAAAACAGGACGACGGCTCGTCCCTTGAGGTCGGCAAGCGAGATTTCACCGCCGCCGTCACGGGGCAGGGTGAACATCGGGGCGAGATCGGATGGTTCGAGCATATGGGGTCTCCGCTTGGTTTTGCATCATTGGGTGCCATAAATAGGCAATGGCGAGCAAAGGAAAAGCACAGATCGCGAGGTCAGCGGATCAGCCGGAGAAAGTCGCGGCACCCGAGGCTGTCGAACACGCGGCGTCCGGGCAGGAGGCTGCACGGGCCGAGCAGGTCGCTGGTCCCGCTGATGCGGAGGCCGCGGAAGGGCTTGCGGCGCGCCCCAAAGACCGGCGGCGCTGGCGGCGGCTGAAAACCGTGGTGCGCGTTGTGGCCGTCCTATGCTTTCTCGGGGCGGGCGCGGTCTATTTCGGGATCGGCACCCGCATCGATGCGCCGCAATGGCTGCGCCAGAAGGTCGAAACGCGCCTGGAACAAAGCCTTGGTGGTCTTCAGATCGAGTTTGGGGAAATCCATCTGGTGGTGAACAAGGGCTGGCGCCCACGGCTCGGTCTGCGCGATGTATCTCTGGCGCAGGCGGATGGAACGCCGGTGGCCCGGCTGGCGGATGCGCAGGTGTCGCTGGCGATGCGACCCTTGCTGAGTGGGAAGTTTCAGCCCCGCAAGATCTGGCTCAGCGGGCTTTTTGCCTCTTTGCGGCGCGGCGCGGATGGCAAGTTCGAACTCAGCCTTTCCGAGGCGGGATCGCCGTTCCGCGAAGCATCCGACCTGCCGCAATTGATCGAACACTGGGATACTCAATTTGAACGCCCGGTCCTTGCGGCGCTGTCCGAGGTTGAGACCGAAGGTTTGACGCTGCGCTATGAAGACGGCCGACTGAACCGGGTCTGGACACTGGACGGCGGCACCGTGCGGCTGGCGCGTGAGGGCAGATCACTGGCCTTGTCTGGCGGCTTTTCGGTGCTGAGCGGGCGGCAGTATGTCGGCACCATTGAGGCCAACTACAAATCCGACATCGGCGATGCCTCAGCCGAATTCGGATTCCTGATCGAAGAGATCGCGAGCGAGGATATCGCGGTTCAGGCGCCGACGCTTGGCTGGCTTCAGGCGCTGCGGGCACCGATTTCCGGCTCGCTCCGCGGTGGCCTGGGCAGCGAAGGCGAGCTGCTGACCCTTTCCGCGGGCTTGCAAATCGGGCGTGGCGTGATCCAGCCGTCGGAAGAAACCCGCCCCGTGCCGATCCAAAGCGCGCATAGCTATTTCACCTACTACCCTGATCAGCAGGCCCTGCAGTTCGATGAGCTGAAAGTCGAAAGCGGCTGGGTCTCAGGTACGATGGAGGGGCGCGCGCATCTGAGCGGGATCGAGAACGGGCGGCTCACAGAACTGGTCGGGCAGTTGCAGTTTTCCGACCTCAGCCTCAACCCGCGCGACCTGTACGATCAGCCGCTGGAACTGGCGGGCGTTGGGGTGGATTTTCGGTTGGAGCCGGAACCCTTTAGCCTGACCCTGGGCGAGGTTTTGATCCAGGACGGGGATTCCAACATCCTGCTCGACGGCAAGGTCTCCGCCGAAGAAGCAGGATGGACCTATGCGCTGAACGGTCATGTGGATCAGATGTCGGTGGATCGGATCAAGGAACTGTGGCCAGCAGCGGCGCCGCCGAAACCGCGCGAATGGGTGCGGGATAACCTTTATCAAGGCACTGCCCGCGATGCCTATGTGGCGTTGCGTGGCGCCGGGCTGGAAAAGCCGTTTCTGCATCTGGATACCACCTTTTCCGGGGTCGATGCGCGCTTTCAGAAGCATCTGCCGCCGGTGCGGGGCGCCGATGGCCATTTCAGCATCCATGGCACGCGTCTGGTGGTGATCGCCAGCCGGGGCACGGTGACCGCCGATGACGGTGGCGAGGTGGATGTGACGGGCACGTCTTTCATCATTCCCGACACTTCGATCAAAGGCGGTGCGCCGGGGATCGTCCGGGTCAAGGCCTCGGGTACGGTAACGGCGGGGCTGTCGCTGCTCGAACGTCCGCCGCTCAATATCATGTCCAAGGCGGGGCTGCCGGTGAAGCTGGCAGAGGGGCAGGTGCAGGTCAGCGGAACCTTGTCGCTGCCCCTGCGCGCGGGCGTGCCGCCAGAGGAGATCCTTTATCACTACACCGGCAGCGTGACCGGCGTCAGTAGCGGGGTTCTGGTGCCGGGACATCCGGTCGCCGCAGAGCGGCTGGAGCTGTCGGGGGATCAAAGCCACGTGCAGCTCTCTGGTGCTGCGACCCTGTCGGATGTGCCGCTGACGGCAACATGGCGCCAGCCGGTTGGCCCCGGTACCGATCCGACCAGCTATGTCACCGGTAAGGTGGCGCTTTCGAACGCGGTGGTGGAGAGGTTCAATATCGGCTTGCCGACGGGGTCCGTCTTTGGGGCCGGTCAGGGCGAATTCGTGCTGCGCCTTGCGCCCGGGGTGCCACCCGAGTTGAACCTGCGCTCGGCGCTCGAAGGGATCGGTCTGCGTGTTCCGGCGCTGAGCTGGCGCAAGGCGGAGGCGGACACGGGTCTTCTGGATCTTGTGGTAACGCTGCGGGCGCAGCCTTCGGTGGACCGGCTGCGGGTCGAGGCTGCGGGGTTGAAGGCCGAGGGCACCGTGACCACGCGGGAAGATGGCGGGCTGGACCGAGCGGCCTTTAGCGCGGTGTCGCTGGATGGCTGGCTGCGCGGACCGGTGACATTCGTCGGGCGCGGGGTGGCGGCACCGGAAATCCGTATTGGCGGCGGCGTGATCGATATGCGCCGGGTGCCTTTTACCAGGTCCAGCGGCAGCAGTGGCTCCGGATCGGGCGGCACCGGACCGATCCTCTTGAGCCTTGATCGGCTGCAGGTGACTGACAGTATCGCCCTCAATGGCTTTCAGGGGCGGTTTTCCACGGCGGGCGGCTTCAATGGCAAGTTCACCGCGCGGCTGAATGGTCAGACCCCGCTGAGCGGTATTGTGGTCCCGGACAAGGGCGGCACGGCGACGCGGATCAAGTCCGAGGATGCTGGCGGGATCTTCCGATCGGCCGGGGTGTTGCGGCACGGGCAGGGCGGCAGTTTTGACATGACGCTGGTGCCAGCGGCCACGCCGGGCGAATACGATGGCCGCATGACCGTGCGCAACACGCGGGTGAAGGACGCGCCCTCCATGGCAGCGCTGGTCAACGCGATCAGCCTCGTGGGTCTGGTCAATGAACTCGCCGGGCAGGGGATTCAGTTTTCGGAAGTCGAAGCAAAGTTCCGCCTTGGCGCCACCTATCTGATCGTTCACGAAAGCAGTGCAGTGGGTCCGTCGATCGGTCTGTCGATGGACGGGAATTACAATCTTGAGACCACGGCACTGGATATGCGGGGGGTGATTTCCCCGATCTATGTGCTGAACGCCATCGGCAGCGTCCTGACCCGCAAGGGCGAAGGGTTGATCGGCTTTTCCTACCGGCTGCGGGGCACGGCGGATGATCCCAAGGTGCAAGTCAATCCTTTGTCCGGCCTGGCGCCGGGCATCTTCCGCGAGTTGTTCCGGGGACGGGCGCCGGAGGTGCCGGGACAAACTCCCGCCGCGCCGCCGCCCACCAGCGGGCCATTGGCGCCGGAGGAAGCATCGAAACCCCCGGTGGCCTCTCAGGCGGGCGAACGCTGAGTACACAGGCAATCTGGCGCAGATTGCCATAGCCAAGGCATCACAAAGCTCCTATATGCCGCCGCATGAAACTGAGCGATTTTGACTTTGATCTCCCCGAGGATCTGATTGCAACCCGCCCTGCCTCTCCGCGCAGCGCGGCCCGTCTTTTGGTGGCCGAAGGAGACCGGATTACCGATGCGCGGGTTTCAGACCTGCCGGAGTGGTTCCAGCCCGGCGATCGTCTGGTATTGAACGACACCAAGGTTATTCCAGCGCGCCTGTCGGGGCAGCGCCATCGCAGCAGTGCGCAAGGCGATACCTCCGCCCGCATCGAAGTCACCTTGCTGGAGCCGGGCGCAGGCGGTACCTGGAATGCCCTGCTGAAACCCCTGAAAAAGGTAAAACCGGGCGAGACGATCCGTTTTGCCGATGGTTTCAGCGCCGTGCTGGAGGGTGTTGCCGACGGGCAGGGCGCCCTGCGGTTCAATCTGGAAGGCGACGAGTTCGAGGCGGCCCTGGCCGAGGCGGGCGCCATGCCGCTGCCACCCTATATTGCTGCCAAACGCCCGGCGGATGCGCAGGACAAGACCGATTACCAGACGGTCTGGGCGCGCCACACCGGCGCCGTAGCGGCGCCGACCGCCTCGCTGCATTTTGATGCACCGCTGCTGCAGGCACTTAAGGATCGCGGGATCGCGTTCAGCTATGTCACCCTGCACGTGGGTGCAGGCACCTTCTTGCCAGTCAAGGTGGAGGATGTGACCACCCACAAGATGCACGCCGAATGGGGCCGGGTCAGCCCCGAAGCTGCCGCCGAGATCGCGGCGACTAAGGCTGCAGGCGGGCGCATCATCCCGGTGGGCACCACAGCGCTGCGTCTGATCGAGAGCGCCGCGCGCAGCGGTGCGATCGCGCCCTGGGAAGGGGAGACCGACATTTTCATCTACCCGGGCTTTAACTTCCATGTTGCCGATGCGCTGATGACGAATTTCCACCTGCCGCGCTCCACCCTGATGATGCTGGTTTCTGCGCTGATGGGGCAGGAGACCGTGCGGCAGATCTATGCCCACGCGGTCGACAGCGGTTACCGGTTCTTCTCCTATGGCGATGCGTCGCTTCTGATCCCCTCTGGGGCGGGATCGCGGCAGAGCTGAGCCCCACCAGATCGCCAGCGCCAGACCTTCAGAAAATGCAGAGAATTCCGCTGTAAACGTGACGGCGGGATGAAATCGTCTCTGCGATCTGCGATAGTTCTTTCCACACACCGCATCCGCAGATAAGGGCGGAAGATGCGAAATGAAACACCGCCTGCCGGATCCAAAACCGGGGCAGGCGGCGGATGCAAAAGGATACGGGCAATGCTGCAGGTACTCTCAAGCGCATGGGCGCTGCTTCTGGGGATGGGAATGCTGATGATCGGGAACGGTCTTCAGGGCACCATTCTTGGGGTGCGCGGCGACCTTGAAGGGTTCTCGACGTTGCAGATGTCCTTTGTTATGTCCGCCTATTTTGTTGGCTTTCTGGGCGGCTCGCGGATGGCGCCGGAAATGATCCGGCGGGTCGGCCATGTCCGCGTCTTTGCCGCGCTGGCCTCGCTGATTTCTGCCGTGATGATTCTTTATCCCGCGATCACCAACCCCTTTGCCTGGATGGCCGGGCGGGTGCTGATCGGGTTTTGCTTTTCCGGCGTGTATGTCACCGCTGAAAGCTGGCTGAACAATGCGGCAGACAATGCCAACCGCGGCAAGGCGCTGTCGCTTTACATGCTGGTGCAGATGCTGGGCATCGTCTCGGCGCAGGCGCTGATGCTGCTTGGTAACCCGTCGGGCTATGAGACCTTTGTGATCGCATCGGTTGTGATTTCGGTGTCCTTTGCGCCAATTTTGCTGTCGATTTCGCCGACGCCTGCCTTTGACACCACGAAACCGATGACCCTGCGCCAGCTGATGGATGCATCGCCTCTGGGCTGCGTGGGTATGTTCCTGTTGGGCGGCGTCTTCTCGGCCCAGTTCGGGATGAGCGCAGTCTACGCGGCTTCGGCCGGGCTGACCTTGCCGCAGATTTCGCTGTTCGTCGCGACCTTCTATGTTGGCGCGCTGGTGCTGCAATATCCGCTGGGATGGATTTCCGACCGCATGGACCGGCGCGTGGTGATCCTGTTCGCGGCGGCCTTCAGTGGCGCGGCGGCGGTTCTGGGTATGGCGATGGGCGCGAATTTCTGGATGCTGCTGCTGGCGGCCTTTTTTATCGGCGGGATGACCAACCCGCTTTACTCGCTGCTGATCGCCCACACCAACGACTATCTGGATTACGACGATATGGCGGCGGCCTCGGGCGGGCTGGTCTTCATCAACGGCCTTGGCGCCATTACCGGGCCACTGATCACCGGTTGGCTGATGGGCGAAAGCGTCTTTGGCCCTCCGGGATTCTTCCTGATCATGGCGGTGCTGACCTTTGCGCTGGCGGCATACGCGCTTTACCGGACGACGCAGCGTGCCTCGATCGCAGCCGAAGATTCGGGCACCTTCGCGCCGATGGCGCCGACAGGCTCGCCCGTGGCGGTCGAATTTGCACAGGAATACGTCATTGAAACCGAGATGGAAGAGCAGGAAGCCGCGCATGAGGCGGGGTGATTGCGCTAACCTGCAGGAAACGTGAGCAATATTTCACCAATTGCCGCTCCTGTTGCAATTTGTGACGGTTCTATGACTTGCCATGAGGGGCCAAAATCTTCTGAACTTGGAGGTAGGCAACACATGTGGAGTAAATGGGATGGTTGGCCCCGAAGAAATCCTTGAATTCTGGCTGGATGAGGTCGGAGAAAAGGGCTGGTATCTGCAGGATGATGATCTGGACGAGACCATCCGCAGACGTTTTGGAAAGGCCTGGGAGGAGGCTTGCGAGGGCAAGTTCTCGCTTTGGCTGACCTACCCGAGCGGAACCCTTGCCTATATCATCCTGATGGACCAGTTCCCGCGCAATATGTTCCGCGGCGAAGGTCAGGCCTTTGCCTCGGATGAGATTGCGCTGGCCGTGGCCAAGAACGCGCTGAACAAGAAATGGGATCTGAAGATCGATGAGCCGGCGCGGCAGTTCTTTTATCTGCCGCTGATGCATTCGGAAAACCTGTGCGATCAGGAGCGCTGCGTGCGCCTGCTGAAGGAACGGATGCCGGAATATGGTGCTGCCAATCTGCTGCACGCGCGCGCCCATCGCGACGTGATCCGCAAATTCGGCCGCTTCCCTTATCGCAACGAGGCGCTATTGCGCCACAGCACCGAGCCGGAGCGCGACTATGTCGAAGCCGGCGGTTATGGCGCCACGATCCGGACCTTTCAGCAAGCCAGCTGAACCGAGGGGAGCGACTATCCGGGGGTATCCCTGACGCTGACATTCTAAAGGCGCTGTCTGGCCGATCGGACAGCGCCTTTTCTGTGCCGGGCTTTCGGCGCCAGACAATCCGTTTGCCATCCCTCTATGCGGCCAGCCGTGATCACATCTTCTTGAAACGGTCGTCGCGGGATGACTGTGCTTGAGCGGGATTTTCTGTGGCCTGTAGCAGGGACTGTGCCTATGGTTGTTCTGGCGCGCAGGTTTCGCGGTGAATGCCGGTTGGAGTAAATGCCAACCACGTTCCCAAAGGCTTTTCTCACTGCGAGATTGCGGCGTGCAAAAAATTGGTTTAACGGTAAACTAGTTTTAGATCCAGTTTGGCGAGGGATATCATGGCCGCACAAACCTATGACGTGATCGTAATCGGCGCAGGCCCCGGCGGCTATGTGGCTGCCATCCGCGCGGCCCAGCTGGGGCTCAAGACCGCGGTCATCGAGCGTGAGAACTTGGGCGGTATTTGCCTCAACTGGGGCTGCATCCCGACCAAGGCGATGCTGCGCTCCTCGGAAGTGTTCCACCTGATGCACCGGGCCAAGGAATTCGGGCTCAGCGCCGATGGCATCGGCTACGATCTGGACGCGGTGGTGAAACGCTCGCGCGGGGTGGCAAAACAGCTGTCCTCGGGCGTCGCCCATCTGCTGAAGAAGAACAAGGTCACCGTGATCATGGGCGAGGCGACGATCCCCGCCAAGGGCAAGGTCTCGGTCAAGACCGACAAGGGCACCGAGGATCTGGCGGCCAAGAACATCATCCTCGCGACTGGCGCCCGCGCGCGGGAGCTGCCGGGGCTGGAGGCAGACGGTGATCTGGTCTGGACCTACCGCCACGCGCTGACCGCACCGCGGATGCCGAAAAAGCTGCTGGTCATCGGATCGGGCGCCATCGGCATCGAATTTGCCAGCTTCTTCAACACGCTGGGCGCCGACACCACCGTGGTCGAGGTGATGGACCGGGTGCTGCCGGTCGAGGATGCCGAGATTTCCGGCATGGCCAAGAAGGCCTTTGAGAAGCAGGGCATGAAGATCATGGAGAAATCCATGGTCAAGCAGTTGGATCGGGCAAAAGGCAAGGTCACCGCTCATATTGAGGCTGGCGGCAAGGTCCAGAAGATGGAATTCGACACGGTGATCTCGGCCGTTGGCATCGTTGGCAATACCGAAGGGCTGGGTCTGGAGGCGCTTGGCGTCAACGTTGACCGCACCCATGTGGTGACCGATGAATTCTGCCGCACCGGCGTCGAGGGGCTTTATGCCATCGGGGATATCGCCGGGGCGCCCTGGCTGGCGCATAAGGCCAGCCACGAAGGCGTCATGGTGGCAGAGCTGATCGCAGGCAAACACGCCCATCCGGTCAAACCCGAAAGCATTGCAGGCTGCACCTATTGCCATCCGCAGGTGGCCAGCGTTGGCTACAGCGAGGCGAAGGCCAAGGAGCTGGGGTACGACATCAAGGTTGGTCGTTTCCCCTTTGTCGGCAACGGCAAGGCCATCGCGCTTGGGGAACCCGAAGGGCTGGTCAAAACCATCTTTGACGCCAAGACGGGTGAACTGCTGGGCGCGCATATGATCGGCGCCGAGGTGACGGAGCTCATTCAGGGCTATGTGGTGGGCCGCCAGCTGGAAACCACCGAGGAAGACCTGATGAACACCGTCTTCCCGCATCCGACGCTGAGCGAGATGATGCATGAAAGCGTCCTCAACGCCTTTGACCGCACCATTCACTTCTAAGCGCTGCGACATGTGACACACGCACCGCCCAAGGCCATTCGCGGCTTTGGGCGGTTTTTTATTGAGCGGCTGGTCGCTGCAATTGTTTCGGGGTATTGCGGCGAGGCATATTTATCATGACCTATTCAGACGGGATTTCAGCATGACACCGAGCCAGGACACCCGCTGGAGTGTGATCCTTCTGATTTGGGGCGCTGGCCTTGGCGCTGCAGCGCAATATGGCAAGGTGAGCGTGGTCTTCGCTGAGATGGCCGAGCTGTTTCCGGATGCGGGCAGCGCCATCGGATTCACGGTCTCGCTGGTTGGGTTCCTCGGGATCGGGCTGGGTGTCATTGCGGGCATGGTGGTGGCCTCTTTCGGCTTCCGTCGCACGCTTGTGGCGGCCCTGGCCAGCGGCGCTGCGATGTCCGCCCTGCAAAGCCTAGATCTGCCTTTCTCGCTGTTTCTGGCCACCCGCGTGATCGAAGGCCTGTCGCATCTGGGCGTGGTGGTGGCGGCACCGACCCTGATTGCCCAGATCAGTTCCAATCGGCACCGGGGCGCGGCGCTGACGCTGTGGAGCACGTTTTTCGCGGTAGCCTTTGCGTTCCTTTCGTGGTTTGGCGTTCCGCTGGCACGGATGGCTGGGGTTCAGGCGCTGTTTGCCACCCACGCCGTGATCATGGCAGCGCTGGCTTTGTTGCTGCTGCGGGTGCTGCGCGATGTGCCGGTGCCGCCGCGCCAGCCGCTACCCCGGTTCGCCGATCTACCGCGTCTGCATCTGGAGATTTTCCGCTCTCCCTGGCTGGCGGCACCTGCGGCTGGCTGGCTGTTCTACACCATCTGTTTCGTTGCGATCCTGACCGTCCTGCCGCCCTATCTGGCGCCGCAGGTGCGTGGCTTTGTGATGGGTGCGATGCCGCTGACCAGCATCGCAGTGTCGATGACGCTGGGGGTGTTCCTGCTGCGGCGGATCCATGCCGTGCCATTGATCCAGGCGGGCTTTGCGCTCAGCGCGCTGGCGCTGGTTTGGATGTGGGCCGATCCCGGTGCGCCGCTGGCCTGTCTGGCGCTGGCCGGGGCGCTAGGGCTGGTGCAGGGACCGAGTTTTGCCTCGGTGGCGCAACTCAATTCCGGGGCGGTCGATCAGGCCAGCTCCAATGGCGCCCTCGCCATGGCCGGCAATCTTGGCAATACCATCGGCACGCCGCTGATGGTCTGGGTGCTGGGGCTGGCGGGCTATAATGGCATGATCGTGACCGGCGTCATTGTGTTCATCTGCGGATGTTTGGTGCATGGCTGGCTGGCGGCACTGCGCAGAAAATCAAATGTTCGCTGAACGTTCTCGATTTTGGGTTGGAGACTCGGAAAGCTTTGCCTATCTGTAGGGTCGGGCGACCGGTGCAGGCCGGGGCGCGGATAACGGGGGTTCCATGGCTGAGCTGAAGTCCATCGAGGTGCGCGGCGCGCGCGAACACAACCTGAAAAACATCGACGTGGACATTCCGCGCGACGAATTGGTGGTGATCACCGGCCTTAGCGGCTCGGGCAAGTCGTCGCTCGCCTTTGATACCATCTATGCCGAAGGGCAGCGCCGCTATGTGGAATCGCTCTCGGCCTATGCGCGCCAGTTCCTCGACATGATGGAAAAGCCCGATGTGGATCACATCAGCGGCCTATCTCCGGCGATCTCCATCGAGCAGAAGACCACCTCGAAAAACCCGCGGTCTACCGTCGGCACCGTGACCGAAATCTACGACTACCTGCGCCTGTTGTTCGCGCGGGCAGGGACGCCCTATAGCCCCGCGACCGGCTTGCCGATCGAGGCACAGCAGGTGCAGGATATGGTCGACCGTGTCATGGCGCTGGAGGAGGGCACGCGCGGCTACCTGCTGGCGCCCATCGTGCGGGATCGCAAGGGCGAGTACAAAAAGGAATTTCTTGAACTTCGGAAGCAGGGCTTCCAGCGGGTCAAGGTGGACGGCGAATTCTATGAGCTGGACGAACCGCCGACGCTGGACAAGAAGTTCCGCCATGACATCGACGTTGTAGTTGATCGGATCGTTGTGCGCGAAGGGCTGGAAACCCGGCTGGCGGACAGCTTGCGCACCGCGCTGGATCTGGCGGATGGCATAGCCATTCTGGAAACGGCTCCGCGTGAAGGCGATCCCGAACGGATCACCTTCTCGGAAAACTTTGCCTGCCCGGTCAGTGGCTTCACCATCCCCGAGATCGAGCCGCGCCTGTTCTCCTTTAACGCGCCCTTTGGGGCCTGTCCGGAATGTGACGGGCTGGGAATGGAGCTGTTCTTTGACGAACGTCTGGTGGTGCCGGATCAGAGCCTCAAGGTTTATGACGGTGCGCTGGCGCCCTGGCGCAAGGGAAAATCTCCCTATTTCCTGCAAACCATCGAGGCGATTGCCAAGCACTATGAGTTCGACAAGAACACGCCGTGGAAGGATTTGCCTGCCCATGTGAAGCAGGTGTTCCTTTATGGCTCGGGCGATGAGGAAATCCCGTTCCGCTATGACGAAGGCGGCCGGGTTTACAACGTGACCCGTGTTTTCGAAGGCGTCATTCCCAATATGGAACGCCGCTATCGCGAGACGGACAGCAATTGGATCCGCGAAGAATTCGAACGCTACCAGAATAATCGCCCCTGCGGTGCTTGTGGCGGCTACCGCCTGCGGGAAGAGGCGCTGGCGGTGCGGATCGCCGATATCCACGTCGGTCAGGTGGTGCAGAAATCCATCCGCGAGGCACTTGCCTGGATCGAGGAGGTGCCGGATCACCTCAGCACCCAGAAACAGGAAATCGCCCGCGCCATCGTCAAGGAAATCCGCGAACGGCTGGGTTTCCTCAACAACGTCGGCCTTGAATACCTAACGCTCAGCCGGAATTCCGGCACGCTCTCGGGCGGCGAGAGCCAGCGGATCCGACTGGCCAGCCAGATTGGTTCAGGCTTGACCGGGGTCCTGTATGTTCTGGATGAGCCGTCCATTGGCCTGCATCAGCGCGACAACGACCGGCTGATAACGACCCTGAAAAACCTGCGTGATCAGGGCAATACGGTGATCGTGGTCGAGCATGACGAGGATATGATCCGTCAGGCCGACTATGTGTTCGATATCGGCCCCGGTGCCGGGGTGCATGGCGGGCAGGTGGTGAGCCACGGCACGCCGCAGCAGATCGCTGCCGATGCGGCTTCGGTCACCGGGCAGTATTTGTCAGGCGTGCGGGAAATCGAAATCCCTGCCAAACGGCGCAAGGGCAACAAGAAGAAAATCAAAGTGGTCAAGGCGACCGGCAACAACCTGAAAGAGGTGACTGCAGAATTCCCGCTTGGCAAATTCGTCTGCGTGTCCGGCGTATCCGGGGGCGGTAAATCCACCCTGACGATTGAAACCCTGTTCAAGACCGCCTCGATGCGCCTCAATGGTGCGCGGCAGACCCCGGCGCCGTGTGAGACCATCAAGGGGCTGGAGCACCTGGACAAGGTGATCGACATCGATCAGCGCCCCATCGGGCGCACACCGCGTTCTAACCCGGCGACCTATACCGGTGCCTTTACCCCGATCCGCGACTGGTTCGCGGGCCTGCCCGAGGCCAAGACGCGCGGCTATAAACCGGGGCGTTTCTCCTTCAACGTCAAGGGGGGGCGCTGCGAGGCCTGCCAGGGGGATGGCGTCATCAAGATCGAGATGCACTTCCTGCCGGATGTCTACGTGGAATGCGAAACCTGCAAGGGCAAGCGCTATAACCGCGAAACACTTGAAGTCACCTTCAAAGGCAAGAGCATCGCGGATGTGCTGGATATGACCGTGGAAGAGGCGCAGCAGTTCTTTGCCGCCGTGCCGTCGATCCGTGACAAGATGGATGCGCTGATGCGGGTTGGCCTTGGCTATATCAAGGTGGGCCAGCAAGCGACCACCCTGTCAGGCGGTGAGGCGCAGCGGGTGAAGCTGTCCAAGGAGCTGTCGAAACGCTCCACTGGTCGGACACTCTATATCTTGGACGAACCCACCACCGGTCTGCATTTCGAAGACGTGAAAAAACTGCTCGAAGTGCTGCACGAGTTGGTGGATCAGGGGAATTCGGTGGTGGTGATCGAACACAACCTCGACGTCATCAAGACCGCTGACCATATCATCGATATCGGACCCGAAGGCGGTGATGGTGGCGGGGAAATCGTCGCCACCGGCACGCCGGAACAGGTGGCCGCAGAACCGCGCAGCCATACGGGGCGTTATCTGAAACCGATGCTGGAGCAAGCGGGCAGGGTGGCTGCCGAGTAAGGCAGCCTCTCCCTGTGGGCGCGGCTCAGACTATTCCAGGATGTCTGCAACCGCACCGATCAGGTTCAGAACCTTGCGGGTTTCAGGATCGACCCGATAGAGATAGCCGTCGCTGCGGTAATAGGTGTACCTCGGGTCCAGCCTGTACCGCTTGGGGTCGCGCAGAATGATGTAGTTCATCAGCCTGTCCCCCACCGCGTACGGGCCGCGGTGCTTGCCCACCTGACCCGGGGGCACGCAGGGAACTGATTTCTTGGCCAGCCCCGGCGGGCAGCCCTTTGGCGCGGCGAAACTGGCAGCGGGGAGGCTGAGGCCGAGAATGACAGCAGTGATGATGAAACGCATGACGCTCCTTTCCTGTGCTTTGTGCCAACCGTTGATTGGCGGTCAGCGCAAAGGATAGCGCGCCAAGCCGGTGCCTTCCTTGCGAAACCATCTGGGCGCAGCTGTTCAGCCTGATCTTGCCGATTGGCCGGATCAAAGCGGCAGATTGCAGCCAAATCCGGGTGACCAGTCGACCAAATCCCCAGCGGTCGCTATTTCTTCATCGGGCAGGTATTGACGCCAAGGATGGAATACAGAGGGCAGGTCCCGAGCAGACCCGTCACCAGCGGCACCACGCCGATCCACATCCACCAGCCATAGCCCATCAGCGCACCTACGATCAGCAATGCGCCGATGACGATGCGCAGGATCTTGTCCAGACCCCCAACGTTGTTTGCAAACATGGCATGTCCTTTCCTCGTTATGGGCAGAGAATACCCGGCGTCAGGACGGTCGAACATGATGTGGGTCAATGAAAAGGGGCGGCACCATCCGGCCCGCCCCTGTTTCTGATCGGCAACTGATCTGTTGCTGTGCCTTAGTCGCGGCTGCGTTTTTCGAACCGGGGCAGCATGGCCGAGAAATCCATGCCCATGCCGTCCTCGTTCTCGACGAATTGCGCATAAAGCGCCTGTGCGAGCTGGCCCATCGGTGTATCCGCATCGGCGCTGTCTGCAGCTTGCTGCGACAAGCGCAGGTCCTTCAGCATCAGCTCGGCCGCGAAACCGGGCTTGTAATCGTTGTCGGCGGGCGATTGCGGGCCGACGCCCGGCGCCGGGCAATAGGCGTTCATGGTCCAGCTGTAGCCCGAGGAGGTGGAGACCACATCGAACATTTTCTGCGGGTCCAGCCCCAGCTTGTCGGCGAGTGCAAAGGCTTCGCAGGTGGCGATCATGGTGACGCCTAGGATCATGTTGTTGCAGATCTTGGCTGCCTGTCCGGCGCCCGCATCGCCGCAATGCACGGCCTTCTGCCCCATGATGTCAAACAGCGGCTTTGCCTTCTCGAAGGCCTCAGCCGAGCCGCCGGCCATGAAGGTCAGCGTACCGCCCGCGGCGCCGCCGATGCCGCCCGAAACCGGCGCATCCACGGGCAACAGGCCTGCCGCGGCGGCTTGCTCTGCTACGGCGCGGGCGGAATCCACGTCCACGGTAGAGCAGTCCACGAAGGCCGCGCCCGCTTTCATCGCCGGGATGATCTCATCCGCAACGCTGCGCAGGATCTGGCCGTTGGGCAGCATGGTGATGACCACGTCGGCGTCCTTGGCGGCTTCGGCCCCGGATGGGGCCATGGTGACGCCCTCGACCTTGACCTCTGCCATGTCAAAGCCGGTGACATTATGGCCTGCAGCGGCAAGGTTGGCCGCCATCGGGCCGCCCATATTGCCAAGGCCGATAAATCCGATCTTCATGGGTTACTCCTCCTCAAATGTCAGTGCGTCTGCGCCCAGCGGCATCAGCATCTGGCTGACGGCAACGGCTGGCACGGAGCGGTCCGCGTATTGCCACTTGGGCTGGCGGTCCTTGTCAATGATCTGGGCCCGGATGCCTTCCAGAAAATCGCCTTTTTCCATCGACCGGTAGGTAAAGCGATACTCCAGATCCAGCGCCTTGCGGATGGTCAGGGTCGCGCCCCGCAGCCGGTGCAGGATTTCCACGGTCGCGGCCATAGACAGCGGCGAATTGCGCATCAGCGGCTTTTGGGCGGTGGCGGCGAACTCCGAGCCGTCCTGTTCAAGGACGGTCAGGATGTCATTCAGGGTTTCCCCGGCAAACAGCCGGTCGATATCACCCTGCATGGCCTCCAGTGTGCCATCGGGCGCGGCCTCGGCGGCGTTGGCCAGAATATCAGGGTTGCCGTCCTGCTCCAGCGCGGTGATTAGCCCGGGCCATTTCTCCTGCGGGATATAGTGGTCGGCAAAACCGGCGTAGATCGCGTCGGCGGCCTTCATCCGGCCCGCAGTCAGACCGAGGTATTCGCCTAATCGCCCCGGCGCCAGCGCCAGGATCAGCGTGCCGCCCACGTCGGGGATCAGGCCGATGCCAGTCTCGGGCATGGAGATCTGGCTGCTCTCGCAGACGATCCGATGAGTGCCGTGGCAGCCGATGCCGACGCCGCCGCCCATGGTGAAGCCTTGCAGGAAGCTGACCACAGGTTTCGGGTATTCAAAGATCCGCGCGTTCAGGCGGTATTCGTCGCGCCAGAAGGTGCGCCCATAGCCGTAATCGCCCTTGGTGCCGGTGGCATAAAGCTCGGCAATGTCACCACCCGCGCAAAAGGCCTTTTCGCCGCTTGCGTCGATGACGACGATTTTGACCGCATCATTGGTTGCCCAGTCTTTCAGCGCCGCATCAATTGCCATGCACATGTCATAGGACAGAGCGTTCAGGGCCTTTTCGCGGGTGAGGGTGATCCGGCCTGCGCAGCCGGTCACGCGAATGTCGATATCGCTCATCCCAGACCTCAGCGATTTTCAGACAGCATGTGGCGGGCCACGATCACGCGCATGATCTCGTTGGTGCCCTCAAGGATCTGGTGCACCCGCAGATCGCGGACCAGTTTCTCGATGCCGTAATCCGCGAGGTAGCCATAGCCGCCGTGCAGCTGCAGGCACTGATCGACGATCTTCGATCCCGCTTCGGTGACGAATTTCTTGGCCATGGCGCAGAACTTGGTCGCATCCGGCGCGCCCTGATCCAGCTTCCAGGCCGCTTGACGCAGGAAAGTACGTGCGGCCTGCAGTTCGATCTCCATATCCGCAAGGCGGAACTGAAGGCCCTGGAACTGGTCGATCGACTGGCCAAAGGCTTTGCGCTCGCTCATGTATTGCAGGGTCATGTTGAGCGCGGTCTGCGCAGCACCGAGCGAGCAAGACGCAATGTTCAGGCGTCCGCCATCAAGGCCCATCATGGCGTATTTGAAGCCCTTGCCTTCTTCGCCGACAAGGTTGTTCGCGGGGATCTTGCAATCGTCGAACTGAACCTGCGCGGTCGGCTGGCTCTTCCATCCCATCTTGTCCTCAAGCCCACCAAAGGACAGGCCCGGCGTGCCGTCTTCGACATAGACGGTGGAAATCCCCTTGGGACCATCCTCGCCGGTGCGGACCATGCAGACATAGGCGTCGGAATAGCCGCCGCCCGAGATGAAGGCCTTGGTGCCATTCAGGGTGTAGCCTTCGTTGGTCTTTTCAGCGCGGGTTTTCAGTGCGGCCGCGTCGGAACCGGAACCGGGTTCCGTCAGGCAGTAGGAGAGCACCGTGTTGAGGGTCAGAACGTCGGGCATCACGCGGGCCTTCATTTCGTCGCTGGCAAAGGTGTCCAGCATCTTGGCGCACATGTTGTGGATCGACAGGAAGGCCGCGACCGAGGGGCAGGCCATCGACAGCGCCTCAAACACCAGCGTGGCGTCAAGACGCGTCAGAGCGGATCCGCCGCCTTCTTCGCTGACGTAAAGACCACCAAAGCCCAACTCACCGACCTTGGGCCAAAGATCCTTGGGAATGGTGCCTTCAGCTTCCCACTGGCGGGCAAAGGGGGCGATGTTGTCCTGACCAAAGGCATGAGCCATGTCAAAAATGGCGGTCTGTTCTTCTGTCAAAGCGAAATCCACGTCGTGTCCTCCCTGGCGCGGTGTGAATTGAACGGTTGTTTATTTACTTATCCGCAGGCGCCTCTCAGAGCAAGCTGTGCAATTGCAAAGCCATGCTGCAGGAATGGCGGCGGCACCTTCTGAAATAGAATAAGGCCGGGAAAACCCAGCCTTATTGCTTTGCGAAAAATCGCTGCCTTCGTTCAGAGAATGCGCACCTGCGTTCCGATCTCAACCAGTTCGTAGAGCTCCTCGACGTGCTGGTTATAAAGACCGATACAGCCGGAGGAGCTTTGGCGGCCAATCTTGCGGGTGTCATGGGTGCCATGCACCAGATAGGCCGGCCAGGTCAGATACATGGCGCGGGTGCCCAGGGGGTTGCCCGGACCGCCTTCCATATACCGGGGCAGAGTGGGGTCACGTTCGCGCATATTGGCGGTCGGGGTCCAGCCAGGATTCTTTGCCTTGCGCACGACCTTGGTATAGCCGCGCTTGGTCAGCTCGTCGCTCATCGGCACGGAAGAGGGGAAAAGACGGTAACTTTCGCCGTCCCCGCCCCAGTAATGCACCGCACGCGAGGCAACATCCGCCAGCAGGCAGCCCACACCTAGCTCGTCGAAATGATCCTGCCAGTTTTGCTGCGTAAAGGCCGAGATGTTCCTTTTTACCGCTGTCTGATCGCGGATCGGTGCCTCATCGGCGGGGAAGGCATCAGTGGATTGCGCGCGTAGGAGTGTCGGGGTCGCCAAAGCCCCTGCCAGCCCAAGGATTGTGCTCCGGCGGGTGATCCGTTGTGTCATGGTGCCTCCTGTATTCTGTTTCGAAACTGCTCGGTTTCGTTCGGGGTCTGTCCGGGAACATATTCACTTCAGCGAATTTGGCCAGTGGTTTCCGGAGGGTTTTGGTGGCCTCACGAATTTGTGTTCATGCGGTCCGGGGCCTGGCGCAAAAATTGCTTGCCGCTGCCCGATATCGCGGCACTCCCCTGGAGGAAAGCAAAAAACAAAGCCCCGGCGTTTCGGCCAGGGCTTTGCATGTCGGTATGAGATCCTAGATCAGTCCATTGGCTTGAAGTTGAACTCGCCGCCTTCGCGAATGCCCGAGGGCCAGCGCGAGGTGATGGTCTTGGTCCGGGTGTAGAACTTGAAGGCGTCCGGGCCGTGCTGGTTCAGGTCGCCGAATGCGGATTTCTTCCAGCCACCAAAGGTGTGATAGGCCAGCGGAACCGGGATCGGCACGTTGATGCCGACCATGCCGATGTTGATCCGGTTGGCAAAATCGCGCGCGGTGTCGCCGTCGCGGGTAAAGATCGCGGTGCCGTTGCCGTACTCGTGGTCCATGGCATAGCCAAGCGCCTCTTCGTAGGTCTTGGCGCGCACGGTGGACAGAACCGGGCCAAAGATCTCTTTCTTGTAGATATCCATGTCGGTGGTGACGTTGTCGAACAGGTGCGGGCCGACAAAGAAGCCGTCTTCATAACCCTGCAGGTTGAAGTCACGACCATCGACCACCAGCTTTGCGCCTTGCTCGACACCGGATTCTACCAGCCGCAGGATGTTGTCCTTGGCGGCGGCGGTGACAACGGGACCATAGTCCACATCGTTGCCTGCGGTGTAGGGGCCGACTTTCAGCTTTTCGATACGCGGAACCAGCTTGTCGATCAGGCGGTCGGCGGTTTCTTCACCGACGGGAACCGCAACCGAGATTGCCATGCAGCGTTCACCAGCAGCACCGTAGCCTGCGCCGATCAGCGCGTCTGCGGCCTGATCCATGTCCGCATCGGGCATAATGATCATGTGGTTCTTGGCGCCGCCAAAGCACTGTACGCGCTTACCTTGCGCACAGCCGGTACCGTAGATGTATTCGGCAATCGGGGTGGAACCCACGAAACCAACCGACTGGATGGTGTCGTTGTAAAGGATCGCGTCCACGGCTTCCTTGTCGCCGTTGACGACCTGCAGGATGCCCTTGGGCAGACCGGCTTCTTCCATCAGTTCTGCCAGCATCAGCGGAACGGAGGGATCACGCTCGGACGGTTTCAGGATGAAGGCGTTGCCGCAGGCGATGGCCGGGGCAAACATCCACATCGGGATCATCGCCGGGAAGTTGAACGGGGTGATACCCGCGGTGACGCCCAGGGCCTGACGCATGGAGTACATGTCGATGCCCGGCCCGGCGCTGTCGGTGTAGTCACCTTTCAGCAGTTCCGGCGCGCCGATGCAGTATTCGACCACTTCCAGACCACGCTGCACGTCACCGGCCGCATCGGGCAGGGTCTTACCGTGCTCGCGGCTCAGCGCTTCGGCCAGCTTCTCCATGTCGCGGTTCAGCAGGCCGACGAATTTCATCATGACGCGAGCGCGGCGCTGCGGGTTGACGGCGGCCCATGCGGGCTGTGCGGCGGCCGCGATGGCCACGGCCTGTTCCATCTCGTCCTTGGAGGCCAGCGGCACCTTGGCCTGCACTTCACCGGTTGCCGGGTTGAAGACATCTGCAAAACGGCCGGACGTGCCTTTGACGTGTTCGCCGTTGATATAATGGGTGAGTTCTTGCATCGGATTCCTCCCTATACGCTTTGGCGGCAACATAGACTTGCAAAAAACACCGGAAAAGGGGAAAGATTTCAAAAAGGCTTTGCAAGAACGCAAGTATCGATCGCAGGGCAAGAGCATAAGGTACAGGAACGTCGAGGAGGATCCCGGCATGGACCCACAATGGGATGATATGAAAGTGTTTCTCGCGGTCGCGCGCGAGGCCAGCCTGTCCGGTGCCGGGCGGGTGCTCAAGATGGACCCCGCGACCGTCGGGCGGCGTATCGCCCGGTTCGAGGCTGCATTGGACACCCCATTGTTCGTCAAATCCCCGCAGGGTTATGCGCTGAGCGCGGCTGGGGACAGGTTACTGACCCATGCAGAGACCGCCGAACAGGCGATGCGAGCCGGGCAGGAGGCGCTGAGCGGTCCCAGCGACACGCTGTCGGGGCAGATCCGCATCGGGGCGCCGGATGGCAGCGCCAATTATATCCTGCCGCAGGTTTGCGCCGCGATTGGCGCCGAAAACCCCGATCTCGATATCCAGATCGTTGCCTTGCCGCGGGTCATCAACCTGTCGCGCCGCGAGGCGGATATGGCCGTGACCGTCAGCGCGCCCACTGCCGGGCAGCTGCTGGTTCAGAAGATTACTGATTACAAACTTCATCTTGTAGGGTCGCGCCACTATCTGCGTGAGCACCCGCCGCTGGAAAAACTTGAGGATCTGAAGGGGCACCGGATGATCGGCTATATCCCGGACATGATCTTTGATCGGGAGCTGGACTACCTCAGCGATCTGGGGGTGGAGCGGGTGGCGCTGGCCTCCAACTCGGTCTCGGTACAAATCAAACTGGCAGCCGAGGGCACTGCGCTTTGTGTGGCGCATGATTTTTCACTGCCCGCGCATAGGGTCTTGCGCAAGGTGCTGACCGACAAGATCAGCCTGTCGCGCAGTTTCTATCTGGTGCGCCATCAGGGTGATCAGCGCAGCGAGCGTCTGAACCGGTTTGCGCAGGCGCTGTCCAAGGGGATCCGCGACGAGGTGGCGCGGCTGGAGGCACTGACCTGACGCTGGATCTGCTGCGGCTTTCCTGCCAAAGTGTCGCAGCTATTTCCAAAACTGACTGGACATGTTCTTGACTTGGATCTGCATTGCGGCAACGCTTGTATTTACGCAAGAAAATTACGAGTGAAGGAGAGTTCATGCTGGTTCAATCGATTTTGAAATCCAAGGCAAGCGCCGGGGTGGTAACGATTTCTCCTGAGGCTCCGGTTTCTGACGCGGCCAAGCTGTTGGCGGAGAAAGGCATCGGGACCGTGGTGGTGTCTTCCGACAATGAGACGGCTGAGGGGATCCTGTCCGAGCGCGATATCGTGCGTGAGCTGGGCAAAAGTGGGTCTGGCTGCCTGACCTGCAAAGTCAAGGACTACATGACCAGCAAGCTGGTGACCTGCACCAGCGAATCCAACGTCGAAGATATCCTGCAGCAGATGACCGAGGGCCGGTTCCGCCACATGCCTGTGGTCGAAGGCGGCAAGATGGTCGGGCTGATTTCGCTGGGCGATGTGGTCAAGGCCAAGCTGGCCGAAGTCGCGATGGAAAAGGACGCTCTGGAAGGCATGATCATGGGGCATTAAGCCTCGGCGAAATTTTCTTGCCAGATGACGTGCCGGAACAGGTGTTTCCGTATTTTCCCCCTCTTGTCAGGACAGGCGCAAATATGTTTGCGTGCGCGCGAGTTCTGAGGAGGCAGGAGGGCCCCCAATGCGTATAGGCTTGTACCCCGGCACATTTGATCCGATCACTTTGGGCCATATCGACATCATCCGCCGCGCCAGCGCATTGGTGGATAAACTGGTGATCGGTGTGGCGATCAACCGGGACAAGGGACCGCTTTTCGATCTGGAAGAGCGTGTTGCCATGATCGAGGCCGAATGTGCCTCCCTGTCAGAGGAAACCGGCACCGAGATCGTCGCGCACCCGTTCGAGAACCTGCTGATCCATTGCGCCCGCGATGTTGGCGCGCAGATCATCGTGCGGGGCCTGCGGGCGGTTGCGGACTTCGAGTATGAATTCCAGATGGTTGGTATGAACCGGGCCCTGGACAGCTCGATTGAAACGGTCTTCCTGATGGCCGAGGCGCGTCATCAGGCGATTGCCTCGAAACTGGTGAAGGAAATCGCGCGGCTGGATGGCGATGTGTCGAAATTCGTCACGCCCCAGGTCAACGACGAACTTCGCAAGCGGCTTTCGAAATAGGCCGGTCTAAAGTTTCCAGATAGGGCACGGGGCATTGCTCCGCCGCGAAATGACAAAGCCGGGCACCTCGCCCGGCTTTTCTATTGGGTCAATGGGTCAAATGCGGTGCAGCGGGCGACGCGCGCCTTAGCGCCAGAACGCAACCCAGTCGATCAGTTCGAACAGCTTCTTGCCGAGAAACACCATGTGTTCGCTGCCGAACAGCGCCACGTCGATGGCGATGGCGGCTGTCAGGATAATCCCCATGACAATAGCAATTTGATTGGTCATAGCTGTCCGCCAAAAAGAAACGCCCGGTCAGATATGCCTGACCGGGCGCTAAATCTCAAGTCCGTGACGGGGCTTAGCTAAGGCGGCCCATCGCGGTTGCCACGTCAGCCATACGTACCGAGAAGCCCCATTCGTTGTCGTACCAGCACAGGACGCGCACCATGCGGCCTTCGACCACGCGGGTCTGATCCGGTGCGAAGATTGAGCTTTCGCTGGAGTGGTTGAAGTCGGTGGAGACCAGCGGCGCGGGCTCATAGCCCAGAACACCGGCCATCGAACCCTTGGAGGCTTCGGCGACCAGCGCGTTGATTTCCTCGGCGGTCACTTCCTTGGCAGCGCGGAAGGTCAGGTCCACGGCGGAGACATTCGGCGTGGGCACGCGGATGGCTGAACCGTCCAAGCGGCCTTTGAGGTTGGGAAGAACCTCACCCAGAGCCTTGGCTGCGCCGGTGGAGGTGGGGATCATCGACATGGCTGCCGCGCGGGCGCGGTACAGATCCTTGTGGCGGCGGTCCAGCGTCGGCTGGTCGCCGGTATAGGCGTGGATCGTGGTCATGATGCCGCTTTCGATGCCGACACCTTCGTCCAGAACCTTGGCGATCGGGGCTAGGCAGTTGGTGGTGCAGGAACCGTTCGACACCATGCGGTCCTCGGCGGTCAGTTGGTCGCTGTTGACGCCATAGACGATGGTCTTGTCAACGTTTTTGCCGGGGGCGGAGAGCAGCACCTTGCCTGCGCCGCGCTCCAGGTGCGCCTTGGCTTTTTCACCGTCATTAAATTTACCGGTGCATTCCAGAACGACATCGCAGCCGTCCCAGTCCAGTTCATTCATGTCGTAGGTCGAGAACATCTGCATGTCGCCGCGGCCAAGGTTCATGGTGCCGTCGCCGATGCTGACCTCGCCGGGGAAACGGCCATGCACGGAGTCGTATTTGATCAGATGCGCTGCGGTTTCCAGTGGACCGGTCGCGTTGACCTTGATCACTTCGATGTCGTCACGGCCCGAGGCCGCGATGTGTGACAGGGTGCAGCGGCCGATGCGGCCAAAACCGTTGATCCCGACTTTGATGGTCATTCCTGTGTCTCCTGGCGAGCAAAACTTGCGCCGGATATAGACCCGTTATGTAAATCCCTAAAGAGGCAAAAAGGCCGAAATGACAGCATGTTAGCGCAAAACTAGACCGGTGGCGTTAACGATTTTCGACCGGTGGCGATAACGATTTGGGCAGGCCGCCATGCGCCGGGAATCCCCTGACTGTCGTGCCCGGGCTTCGGCTTGCCTGTGCTGGTGGATCGGATAGGGTGCAAATAAAGGCAGGTTTACGAGGGGATGTTCGATGAGCGGTTTGCTGGCGCTGCTGGATGATGTGGCAGGCATTGCCAAGGTGGCAGCTGCCTCGGTCGACGATGTTGCGGCGCAAGCAGCCAAGGCGGGCGCCAAGGCAGCCGGTGCGGTGATCGACGATGCTGCGGTGACTCCGAAATACGTGCATGGCTTTGCCGCCGAACGCGAATTGCCGATCATCTGGAGGATCGCCAAGGGCTCGGTCAAGAACAAGCTGGTGATCCTGTTGCCCATCGGCCTGCTGCTGGCCAATCTGGCGCCTTGGCTAATTTCGCCGCTGTTGATGCTGGGCGGTGCCTATCTTTGTTTTGAAGGCGCCGAGAAGATCTATCATGCCCTTGTGCCCCATGACGAAACCCATGTCTTCCCCGAGGATAAGCCGGGCGATCCGGCGCATCTCGAAGAAGAAAAGGCCGCTGGTGCAATTAAGACCGATTTCATCCTTTCGGCTGAGATCATGACCATCGCCCTTTCGGCCATTCCGGAGGGAACGATCTGGATGGAGGCGGCGACGCTGGCGCTGGTGGGGCTTGGTATTACCGTGGCCGTCTATGGCTCGGTCGCGCTGATCGTGAAGGCCGACGATGTGGGGCTTTACATGGCGCAGAATGGGCGTCTGGGCCTGACGCAGGCGCTGGGGCGCGGTCTGGTCCACGCTATGCCCGGCTTCATGAAGCTGCTGACCATAGTGGGGACCGCTGCAATGCTCTGGGTGGGCGGTTCCATCGTTATTCACGGGCTGGAAGAGCTTGGCTTTGGCGGGTTGGGGCATCTGATCCACGACTGGGCCTACGCCATTGGTCACGCGGTGCCTGCAGGCTGGACCGGGGCAGTGGAATGGTCGGCAAAGGCCGCGATGGACGGGGTCTTTGGCGTGGCTCTGGGCATGGTGCTGATCCCTGTGGCGACCAAGGTGATTGCGCCGTTGTTGGCGGCGGTGACCGGCAAATCGCCTGCCGGACACTAGGATAGTGGAGCCGATGCAAGAACCGCTGCCATTGGTCGTGTTTTCCGATCTGGATGGGACGCTTCTGGATCATGACAGCTATTCCTGGCAGGCCGCTGTTCCCGCGCTTGATCGGCTGGCAGAAATGGGCGCGGCTGTGGTTCTGGCCAGCAGTAAGACCGCATTGGAAATAACTGTTTTACAACAGAAAATGGGTCTTTCGAACTGGCCCGCGATCGTTGAAAACGGCGCTGGTTTGCTGGGGCAGAACGACCTGCCGACCTATGGTGATCTGCGCGCGGCGCTGGATCGGATTCCAGATGACCTGCGCCAGAAGTTCCGGGGGTTTGGCGATATGTCCGTAGAGGAGATCGCAGAGATTACCGGCCTGCCGCAGGCAGATGCCGCCCGCGCGGCCGAGCGGATGTTTTCCGAACCGGGGATCTGGAGCGGCACCGACGCGGAGCGGGGAGAGTTTGAAACGGCGCTGGCGGATCTCGGTGTTTCGGCGCGATACGGCGGGCGGTTCCTGACCCTGTCCTTTGGCGGCACCAAGGCCGATCAGATGGCCGAGGTCCTGTCGCGCTATCCCGCCCGGCACACGGTGGCACTGGGGGACGCGCCCAACGATATCGAGATGCTGGAAGCCGCAGAATTCGGCGTCATCGTCGCCAATCCGCATCGTGCGGCATTGCCGCCCTTGGCCGCAGAGCGCACAGGCCGCATAATTCGTACAAAAGAGGCTGGGCCTTCGGGCTGGAACAGGGCCATGATGGACCTGTTGGACCGGCTCGAAACCAAGGCATAGGAACGGACATCCGCATGGTAGATTTTCATCAGAACGGGAATATCACGACGCTGCACAATCTGCGGACCCGATCGCTGGAGGAAATGAACTATGAGTTGGAAACCTTTGCCCAATCACGCAAAATTTCCCTAATCCTGCCCTGTCTCTATTCCGAGCTGGAAACTGAGGCGATGCCCAATATCGTGGCCGAGCTGTCCAAGGTCCGTTACCTGCACCGCATCGTGGTGGGGCTGGACCGGGCCGATGAGGCGCAGTTCCGCCATGCCCAGAAGTTCTTCAAGGATCTGAACCAGAACCACGTGGTGATCTGGAACGACAGCCCTCGGATGAAGGCGCTTGGCGCGCGGCTGGAGGCGATGGGTCTAGCCCCGACCGAGCAGGGTAAGGGCAAGAACGTCTGGTCGTCGCTTGGCTATCTGATGAGCTGCGAAGACAGCTCGGTCATGGCAATTCACGACTGCGATATCCTGACCTACACGAACGAGCTTTTGGCGCGGCTGGTTTACCCGGTGGCGAACCCCAACTTTCCCTATCAGGTGGCCAAAGGGTTTTATGCCCGCGTCGGGCAGGACCGGCTGAACGGGCGGGTCACGCGCCTTCTGGTCAGCCCGCTGCTGATCGCGCTTAAACGGGTGATCGGGGACCGCGACTACATCGATTACCTGCGCAGCTTCCGCTATCCCTTGTCCGGGGAATTCGCGATGCGCACCAGCATTCTGCCGGATCTGCGGATCCCCTCGGACTGGGGGCTGGAGATTGGAGTGCTCTCCGAGGCCTGGCGCAACCTGGCGCCCAAGGCCGTCTGTCAGGTGGAAATCGCCGATGCCTATGATCACAAACATCAGGAGCTGAGCCCGGAAGATGCAGAGGCGGGGCTGAACCGGATGTCCGTCGATATCTGCAAATCGATCTTCCGCAAACTGGCGGCGGATGGCACGGTCTTTACCACCAATGTCTTCCGCACCCTGAAAGCCACCTATTACCGCAGCGCGCTGGACCTGCTGGAGGCCTATTACGCCGATGCCAAGATGAATGGTCTCAGCATCGACCGCCACAGCGAGGAACGCTCGATCGAGCTCTTTGCCGAGAACATCATGCGGGCCGGGCAGTTCTTTCTCGATAACCCGCATGAGACGCCCTTCATCCCGACATGGAGCCGCGTGCATGCCGCAGACCCGGCCTTCCTGCGGGACATGCATGCCGCAGCGGCGCAGGACACGGCGGAATTTCAGTGATAATGCCGTCGTTGCAGGGCGTTAGTTGACGTTTGTAATCCAGCGGCACTGATAGGGCGCAAGGGTGATGGTGCCATCCATCATCGCCAGATGCTCGCCTGTCAGAATGTCGACCCAGGTGTCATCCTCGATCAGGTTCAGATGGTGGGATGGCAGTGCGATTTCATCCTTGCTGACGTTGTGCAAGGCAAACATGGACTGCCCGCGATCCAGGCTCTGCCGCCACAGGGTAAAGACCCGATCATCCCCGGAATTGAGCGTGAATTGCGTGGCATTAGGATGAAAGGCGGACTGCACCTTGCGCAGTTCCAGCCGCGCGCGCAATTCTCGCATCACGCGGGCCTGCAGGCTGGTTTCATCGTCCAGAAGGCCGCGCAGCTCGGTGTAATCCCAGCGGTGCCGATTGATCGCCCGGTTCATTCCCCGTTTCTCCACCGCCTCGTGATCGTTTGGCGTCGCCAGCAGGGAGTGAATATAGAAGGCGGGAATACCCTCCAGCGACATCACGATGGTCTGAGAGCAGATAAACCGTTCAAAATGAAAGGCATCCGGCCCGTCAAAGGTTTCTGTGAGCGCCTCGTAGAATGTGGTGTTCAGCTCATAAGGGGACTCACCACCGCAAGGCAGCGCCCGCATCGAAACCATCCCTCCCGCATGGCGGACCGTTTCGATCATCCGCGCCTGTTCCTCGTGGCTCAGCAATCCTTCGGCGGGGCGCATGCCGATGCCATCGTGGCTGGCGGTAAAGTTGAAATAGGCACAGCCCAGCGGCGCTGGTGGCATCGCCTTTTGCCACTGCACCAGATGGGTGGCATCCCCGGCCATCATCGCATGCAGGATCAGCGGCGGTAGCGGGAAGTTGTAGATCATATGCGCCTCATCACGGGCGCCGAAATAGCTGAGGTTTTCCGCTTTGGGCACGTTGGTTTCGGTGATCAGCACCACCTTTTCCGCAGTGTTGTCGCACAAAAGCCGGATCAGTTTGATGATCTCATGGGTCTGGGGCAGGTGGATTGAGGGGGTGCCGACCTCCTTCCACAGGAAGGCCACCGCGTCGAGCCGGATCATCCGCACGCCATTGTCCAGATGCAGGCGAATGATACGCAGGAATTCCAGCAGCACCTCCGGGTTGCGGAAATCCAGATCGATCTGGTCGTGTGAGAAGGTGCACCAGACGTGACGCGTGCCGTTGCTGGTCTCGACCTCCTGCAGCAGCGGCGTGGTGCGTGGGCGGACTACGGCGCTCAGATCATCCTCTGGACTGGCCTCGAAAAAGAATTTGTCATAGGGCGCCTGTCCTTGCCGGTAGGCGTTGAACCACGCGCCCTGGCTGGAGACATGGTTGAGCACCAGATCCGACATCAGGGTGAACTCATCCGCGATCCGGTTGATATCGCTCCAGTCACCCAGCTGCGGATTGACGCTGCAGAAATCCGACACCGCAAATCCATCATCCGAGGTATAGGGAAAGAACGGCAGGATATGCACGCTGTTGAGCCAGCCATCACAATAGCGGCGCAGGAAATCATTCAGCAGATCCAGCGGCTTGTGCTGCCCGTCCACGATGGAATTGCCATAGGTGATGACCAGCGCGTCCGCTTCGCTCCACATCCGGTTGCCCGGGGTGCGGGCACGTTTGCGGCGTTTGAACGGATCCGGCCAGAAGGCCTGGTTGATCTGCGTGGCAAGATTATCCGCGTTGAGACCGGGATAGATCCGCGCGATGCGGCTGCTGATCGCGCGATGTAGGGATCGGGTGGGTTCTGTCATGACAGGCAGTCAAACATGTTGCAGCCTGCAAGGCCAAGCCTATCCAGATTGGCAGGCCCGGAAAACAGGCGCGCCCTGCGCGGGGTGTCCAATTTTTCAGCAGCCCGTGTGCGATGTTTTGCGTGCGTGAAAATCGCCGTCAGGCAAAGTAATCCGGCGCCTTTTTCAGGTCGGGCCATTGGGTCGGGCAATGACCATAAATCACCATCGCATCGCGCACTGTGGCAAGGTCCAGCAGGCGACGGGCGCTTTGCGTGGCCAGCTGCGGATCAGGTGCGGTATCAAAGCCTTCATCAACCTCGGCCGGGCGGGAAATCGCATCTGAGGTCAGAAGTACATCGCCGCTCTCTGGCAGGGACAGCAGCGCCGCGATTTGCCCCGGTGCATGGCCGGGCGCCATCAGCAGCTCAAAGCCCGGTCCGATCTCGGTATCCTTGGTCAGCGTAAGGTAGCGACGGTCCGGCCAGTCCAGCGGGCGTTGGTTTCCCCAGTAAAGCGGTTGTTGCAGATCCCGTTCCCGTTTCGAAATCACCATCGGCGCCTGCGGGAAATCGGCGATGCCGCCGATATGGTCGATATGAGTGTGGGTCAGCACGAAGACATCGATGTCCTTGGGCTGCACGTCGACGAGGGCCAGCTGCGCGGCGGGCAGGTGGTGCGGCTGGCAATCAAGCACCTCGCCGAACTCATAAAGCCGATCCTCCTCGCTCGCCTGCGCAGGATCCGTGGCGTATTTGGCGGGAAACCCAGAAACGATCAGCACGTTCTCGCCCGCATCTGTCTGGATCAGATAGCCACAGATGCGTAACCGCTCCATTGTTACCACGGTGATTTGGCCTTGATGCGGTCGACCAGTTCAGCGTCATCGACGAAGTCTTCAAGGAACTCATGCCAGGTTTCGGTGGTTATACGGGCGTCGCCGATCATGTCC